>JANXSA010000497.1 GCA_025352915.1 Rhodospirillales bacterium
TCGACCTGCCGACCGCGCAGGGGTTTGCGTTTATTCGCAATGGTGTTGTTGGGGACACGACGTACGCTTATATCGCCAGTCTTTAAGTGCGTTCTTTTTTGAAAAAAAGAACCAAAAAACTTTTATCCACTTGCTGATGGATGAAGTTTTTTTGCTTCTTTTTGTTCACAAAAAGAAGAATCTTCCTGTCCCTAGGTCATCACCATGCGCATGAAATCGCTGTCGCTTGCCGGGTCATGGCCGAAATACGCCCACACCTTGCCATCCGCCATCGCCGCCACGGTGTACCAGCGGATCGTCAGCGCCGCCGCCGGTCGGTCCGCCGCGGTGGCGACCAGCGTCAGCCCCTCGTAACCCGGCGCACCGAGCCCATCGAACCATGCAATGGCGAAATCGTCCTCGTTGAGCCCCCAGATCGTCACCGACGACCCATATCCAAACCCTTCCACCGTGCTCCAGACCGGCGCCGCCAGCCCGCGCAGGTCAACGAAGAAGCTGTCCTGGCTGCCGCCGCCGGTCAGGAAGTTCGAGCCGCTGCCGCCATCGAGCACGTTCGACCCGCCGGCGGCGCGGATCGCGTCGTTTCCCGAGCCGGTGTGGATGAACCAGCCAGCCGAGCGCACGGCGATGTTGAGGTTCTCCGCGGTGATGCGGACATATTCCGACACCGGGCCGAACACCGGCCCGTCATAGAACCTCGCCACCGCCGCCACCGCCGCGCCGCTGCCGCCCAGGCTGACGCTCAGCCAGTCCTCGCGGTGGGCATCGTCGGCCCGGATGCGCCCGACCGCTTGCCGATGCACGATATCCACCTCGTCGGCGTTGCCCCCGTGCTGCCAGATGTCGACCACGAAGGATTCGCTCGGCTCGGCGAGCGTGTCGCCGGCGATCGGCACAGTGAACAGGATGCTCGCCTGCCCTTCCGGAATGGTCAGCACATGGTCGTCGAAGCCGCCATCGCTGTCCTCGAAATTGGCGGTGTGCGGGTGGGTCCAGTATTCGTTGGTCACCCGCACCGTCACCGACAGCGGCAGCGCGATGTCACCGCCGCTGCGAAAGACCCGGAACACGAAGGGGGTGACTCCAGAATCGCCCTCCGGCTTGTCCGCGTCAACGGCGACGATGCCCACCTGGCGCTGGACGTCGTCGTTCAGGATGGTGACGACGGCGAGGCTGCGGGTGGAGAACAGGCTCTCCTCGGACAGGCCATAGAAGCCCGGCGGCGCCTCCGTCAGGTTCAGCCGCAGCATCCAGTCGATGTCGTATGTGATGTCGCCGCGAACGCCGAAGGTGACGAGCGCCTCGGTCTGGTCCTGGGCGAAGGCAATCTGGCCGGTCGCGGCCGTGCCGTCCGCCAGCCGGTCGAACCCGCGGTCGCCGTGGACGAGCCAGTACACCGTGGACGGGGCACCGTCGGCGGAAACGCGGGCGACCCGGAAGGTGACGGGGGTGATGCCGGAATCGCCCTCAAGCACCACCGGCTCCAGCGGTGCGACGGAATAATGGGTCCCGATGAGAGCGATCCGGCCGCTGGTCGTGGCGGTGCCGAAGATGCGCTCCCCGTCGACCATGCCGGTATCGAAGCTGCCTCCGCCGTCGAGCGACAGGCTGACGTGGCCGGGGCCGAACGCGGAGCCGCCGGACCAGGCCGCGAAGCCGAGAAGGTCGCCAATCCCGCCTACGGCCAGGTCAAATGTCTCCACCGGCTCGAACACCGGCATCGTCCAGACATAGTAGCGCGTGGTGGATGTGGTCGACCCGCCGAGGTCGGTGAACGCTAAGGTGAGGAAGCCCTGGATTTCGGCCAAACCGGAGAGCATGCCATAGGCATCGAGCCGCATGCCCAGTAGCGATGTGGTGGCCCTCAGCTCCGCATCGAAGGTGCCGGGGCGAACACCCTGCACCGCGCCGACAAGGCGAAGCGTAAGAGGACCAGAAAACTCCGCCATCCCGCCATTCCTTCGCTGACGTAACGATACCAGGCAGGACCGCGCGACGCAAGTGCGCGGCCATTGCGCAGCGTCGCCCGCGAAGCCCGGGTGCGCCGCGCCCTACCCCGCCAGCGCCATGTCCAGGTCCCGGATCAAATCATCAGCGTCTTCCAACCCGATGGAAAGCCGCACCACATCCGGCCCGGCGCCCGAGGCCAGGCGCTGTTCATCGCTAAGTTGCCGATGGGTGGTGGACGCCGGATGCAGGATCAGGCTGCGCGTGTCGCCCACATTGGCCAGATGCGAGAACAACCCAACGGCTTCGACCAGCTTGATACCGGCCGCGTAGCCGCCCTTCACGCCAAAGGTGAAGACCGAGCCGGGGCCTTTCGGCATGTATTTTTTCGCCAGCGCATGGAACGGGCTCGACGGCAGGCCGGCATAGCTGACCCAGGTGACCTTGGGGTGCCCGGCCAGGAATTCCGCCACCTTCTGCGCATTGGCGACATGCCGGTCCATGCGGACATGCAGCGTCTCGGTGCCGGTGATGGTCAGCCAGGCGTTCATCGGCGACAAAGTGGGGCCGAAATCGCGCAGGGCGACCGCGCGGGCCTTGGTGGTGAAGGCAAAATCGCCGAAATTCTCGTAGAATTTGAGGCCGTGATAGGCCGGTTCCGGGTCGGACATGCCGGGGAACTTGCCGTTGCCGTAGTCGAATTTTCCGGATTCGACGATGATGCCGCCGAGCGAATTGCCGTGCCCGCCGAGGAACTTGGTCATCGAGTGGGTGACGATATCCGCGCCATGCTCGAACGGCCGGCACAAATAGGGCGAGGCCAGGGTGTTGTCGACGATCAGCGGGATGCCGACGCTGTGGGCGACATCGGCGATGGCCTGCAAATCAACGATGATGCCGCCGGGATTGGCCAGGCTTTCGACAAAGATCGCCTTGCATTTCGGCGTCAGCGCCCGGCGGAAATTCTCCGGATCGGTCGGGTCGACGAAATGGCAGGTCCAGCCGAGTTTCTTGAAGCTGAGCGAGAATTGCGTCAGCGAGCCGCCATACAGGTTGCGCGAGGCAACAAACTCGTCGCCGGGCTCCAACAGGGTGAAGAAGGTGACGAACTGTGCGGCGTGACCGGACGCGGCGGCGACGGCGGCGCGCCCGCCTTCCAGGCTGGCCACCCGCTCCTCCAGCACCGCCACCGTCGGGTTGGACAGCCGCGTGTAGACGTGGCCGAAATTATGCAGGTTGAACAGCGATGCCGCGTGGTCGACGTCGTCGAACACGAAGGATGTCGTCTGGTAGATCGGCGTGCCGCGCGCGCCGGTGGTCGGGTCTGGCTGGGCGCCGGCATGGATGGTGCGGGTGTCAAAGCCATATTCGAGGTTCTTGTCCGGCAGCGGCCGGTTCCGTCTGGGCCGGTCGGTCGGTGGTGCCGCCGGGCGATTGCGGATGATGCCGGTATTCACCCCGCTCCAGCCCAACTCGCCGCCGAAGCGGCTGAACTCGATCTTAGGGCAGCGATCCATGATCACTTCCAGCCCGGCCGCCTCCGCCTTCGCCCCCGCCGCGTCATGGCGCACCCCAAGCTGCGCCCACAGCACCTTGGCGCCGACGGCAATTGCCTCGTCGGCGATCCCCGGCAGCGCATCGGCGGCGCGGAACACGTCCACCATGTCGACCGCGTCCGGAATATCGGCCAGCTTGGCGTAGATCGTCTCGCCCAGCAGCGTCTGCCCTGCGGTGCCCGGATTCACCGGAATCACCCGGAATCCCTTGGATTGCAGGTATTTCATCACAAAATAGCTCGGCCGGTTCCAGTTCGACGAGGCGCCGACCATGGCGATAATCTTCACCCGCTGCAGGATCGCGCGGATCTTCGCGTCGCTGTATCCCAGCGGTGCCATTTCGTTCATTGCAAACCCTTTCCAATCCGGCCGGCGCCGTGGCACGCTGCTTACCACATGCGACGCAAACCGGCAGGCCTCTCCGAACAACTGGGCATGATCGATCTGGCCGGTAGCCCCGCGCCGATGTCGGCGACCAGCCCCGCAGCCCCCTCGGCCATCGGCGCCGAGGGCCATCGCGAGCGCATGCGCACCCGCATCCTGGCCGGCCAGGGCGAAACCATGGCCGATTACGAGCTGCTGGAAATGGTGTTGTTCATCGCCCTGCCCCGCATCGACACCAAGACTCTGTCGAAAACCCTGATCGCCCGCTTCGGCAGCTACGCCGGCGTGATCGCCGCCCCGCGCGAGGAGCTGCTCGAAATCAAGGGCATCGGCGAATCCGCCGTCGCCACCCTGAAGATCGTCCAACTGGCCGCCCAGCGCCTGGCCCGCGCCGAGGTGCTCGACCGCCCGGTGCTGAACAACTGGGACCGGCTGATCGACTACCTGCACGCCATGATGGCGCGCGAGCGGGTGGAACAATTCCGCGTGCTGTTCCTCGATACCCGCAACCGCCTGCTGGCCGACGAGGCGCAAGCGCGTGGCACGGTCAACCACACCCCGGTCTATCCGCGCGAGGTCATCAAGCGCGCCCTGGAACTGAAGGCGACGGCGCTGATCCTGGTCCACAACCACCCCAGCGGCGACCCCACCCCCTCGCGCGACGACCTGGAGATGACCCAGGAGGTCAAGCGCGC
>JANXSA010000689.1 GCA_025352915.1 Rhodospirillales bacterium
TTCTCCTGCTCTGGCAATCCGGCCACCTCCCGCCCCTCAAATCGGCGATCGCCCGCCCCACAAGCGCCCCGCGTCCGGCCATTCCCGCCCAACACCTGGCCCAGCCGCGCGCCCGCCCCACCCGGCAGTACGCCGCCATCCCCGATCTCGCCGCCCGCGCCGCCATTGCTCGTCGCGCCCCGGCCCTCCGCGCGCACCATGCGGCGCCTAGCTACCTGTCCGCCCGTATCATCATGCCCGCCACACGCCCGCGCCAGGCACACGACCCTCCGCCCGCCCGCCATCCCATCTGTCGCGAAACCCTGCTTGCCGGGGTAGGGTAGATGCGTCCTATAATATTCCGATATTGAAATTAAAATCCAAACGCCCACCCCTTGCCGTCCCCATCCCCAAGCGCGATGATTCCCCGCGCCCATCCCAAGGACCCGCCCCGATGACCGCCAGCACCCTGCTCTTCCTCCCCGGCGCCGGCGCCTCCGCCAGCTTCTGGCAACCCGTCGCCGACCTCCTGCCGGAGGAATGGCCCAAGGTCATGCTATCCTGGCCCGGCCTGGGCAACGAGCCCCACGACCCCACCATCCAGGGCCTAGACGACCTCGTCGACATGGTCAGCGCCTGCATCGCCATGTCCCCCACCCGCGTCGACCTGATCGGCCAATCCATGGGCGGCCTCATCGCCATCCGCGCCGCCCTGCGCCACACCTACCGCATCCGCCGCCTCGTCCTCACCGCCACCTCCGGCGGCCTCGACGTCGCCTCCCTGGGCGGCTCCAACTGGCGCCCCGACTACCGCGAAAGCTTCCCCAACGCCGCCCCCTGGATCACCGAAACCCACGCCGACCACACGACGGAAATCCCCCGCATCACCACCCGCACCCTATTGCTCTGGGGCGACCAGGACCACATCAGCCCGCCGCCCGTCGGCAAACGCCTGCTGAGCCTGCTCCCCAACGCCACGATGCAAATCATCAAGGGCGGCGACCACGGCTTCCCGCACGACATGCCGGTCGAAACCGCCACCGCCATCGCCCGCCACCTGGCCTAGGCCACCACGTGCTCCGCCGCCCCAACCCCCGCCAGCGAAAGCTCCTTCGCCCGGTGACACGCCACCAGCCGCCCCGGCTCCGCCTCCTGCAACTCGGGCAACACCTGCCGGCAAACATCGGTCGCATACCGGCAACGCGGATGAAACGAACACCCCGGCGGCGGATTGGCGGGATCAGCGATCTCGCGCTCCAGCACGATCCTGTTGCTCACCGCACCGGGAACCGGCGTCGGCGCCGCTGACAGAAGTGCCTCGGTATAAGGATGCAACGGCCGCTCGAACAACGCCTCGGTCTCGGCCAACTCGACGATCCGGCCGACATACATCACCGCGACGCGATCGCTGACATGCTTCACCACGGAAAGGTCATGCGCCACGAACAGATAGGTCAGCCCCAGTTGGTCCTGCAAATCCAGCATCAGGTTCAAAATCTGCGCCTGCACCGAAACGTCGAGCGCGCTCACCGGCTCATCGGCCACGATCAGGGAGGGATTCAACGACAACGCCCGCGCAATGCCAATCCGCTGCCGCTGCCCGCCCGAGAACGCATGCGGAAACCGGTTGTAGTACGCCCGCGGCAACTGGACGAGTTCCATCAACTCCTCCACCCGCCTCCGCCGCGCCACAGCATCGCTCATGCCATTGATCAGCATCGGCTCGCCAATGATGTCGCCCACCACCATGCGCGGGTTCAACGAGGAGTAAGGGTCCTGGAACACCATCTGGATATGCCGCCGCAACGGCCGCAATTCGCGCCGCTTCAACCCGGCGAGCTCAACTTCCCGCCCCTCGACCTTGAACTTGATCGACCCCCCGGTCGGCGCATAGGCGCGCAGAATGCACCGCGCCGCCGTCGTCTTGCCGCACCCGCTCTCGCCCACCAGTGCCAGCGTCTCACCCTTGCGAATGGAGAACGAAACCCCATCCACCGCCTTGACCTGCCCAACCACCCGGCGCAACAACCCGCGCCGGATCGGAAAATGCTTCTTGAGGTCACGAACCTCCAGGATCGTCTCGCTCATGCCGCGACCCCCGCCTTCGCCGCTTCCATCCCGCCATGCAGGAAGCACCGCACCTGCCGCCCGTCATCGGTATCCACTGCCGGCGGTTCGGCCGTCTCGCACACCGCCCCAATGATCTCGGCACAGCGCGGATGATACGAACACCCTTTCGGACGATCGAACGGATGTGGAATAGACCCGGCAATCGTCGGCAAGCGAGTCCGCGGCTTGGCCAGCACCGTCGGGATCGACCGCAACAGCGCGCGGGTATAGGGATGCCGTGGCGCCTCGAAAATCTCCTTCACCGTCCCGGTCTCCACCGCCCGGCCGAGATACATCACCGAAACATCATGCGCCATCTCGGCAATCACCCCCATGTCATGGGTGATAAGGATGATGGCCAGACCCTTCTGTTGCTGCAGGGACCTCAGCAAATCGAGAATCTGCGCCTGCGTGGTGACATCGAGTGCCGTCGTCGGTTCGTCGGCAATCAACACCCGGGGATCGCAGGACAGGGCCATCGCGATCATCACCCGCTGGCGCAGCCCGCCGGACAACTGGAACGGATAGTCATCCACTCGTCGCGCCGCCTGCGGCACTCCAACCATGTCGAGCAGCTCGATCGACCGCTTCTTCGCCGCCCGCTCATCAAGCCCCATATGCAGTTTGATGCCCTCGCCGATCTGGTTGCCGATCGTATAATGCTGGCTGAACGAGGCCATCGGCTCCTGGAACACCAGCGCGATTTCCGGCCCGCGATACTTCCGCATCTCTTCGTTCGTCAGCCTGGCCAGATCGATCGCCGGCCCACCACCAGCGGGACGCAGCATGATGCTGCCGCCCACCACTCGTCCCGGCCGATCCACAATGCCCAGCACTGAACGCGCCGTCACCGACTTGCCGCAACCGCTCTCGCCGACCACGCCGAGCGTGCGCCCCTCGTACACATCGAAATCCACGCCATCGACGGCACGCACGATGCCCTCCGGCCCGAAGAACTGCGTCTTGAGATCGCGTACCGAAAGAATAGGGTCAGCCATAGGGGTCCGCCGCATCACGCAGGCCGTCGCCGAGGAAGTTGAAAGCCAGGATCACCACCACCACGGGAATGGCGGACACCAGCAGCCACGGCGCCAGCGCCAGGGTCTGGATGTTCTGCGCATCCTGCAACAAAATGCCCCAGGAAATCGCCGGAGGCCGCAGCCCGAGCCCGAGAAAACTCAGCGACGTCTCGCTGATGATCATCGCGGGCAAGGCGAGGCTGACGGCAGCGATGATGTGGCTGGCGAAACTCGGCAGCATGTGCCGGAAGATGATCCGCCCCTGCGAAGCGCCGGCCAGCTCGGCGGCCATGACGAATTCCTCTTCCTTCAACGCCAGGAATTTCCCCCGCACCACGCGGGCAAGGTCGGTCCAGGCCAGCAGCGAAATAATGATCGTGATGGCGAAGTAGATTTGCAGCACGCTCCAGTCATTCGGCAACGCCGCCGCCAGCCCCAGCCACAATGGAATCGTCGGCATCGAGCGGATCACCTCGATCACCCGCTGGATCACCGTGTCGACCATGCCGCCATACACCGCCGAGATGCCGCCGAGCAGCACGCCGAGGAACAGGCTGATCGTCACGCCGACCAGCCCGATGGTCAGCGACACCCGTGTCGCCACCACCAACCGCGACCACAAATCCCGCCCCAGCAGGTCGGTGCCCAGCAGATAGATGCCATCCCCGCGCTCGGCATTTTTCAGCGTCATCAAATGGATATCGGTGGAGAGCAGACCGAACAAATTGTACTCGTAGCCCCGGCCGAAGAAGTCGATATAGACTTTTCGCGATGGGTCGATTGTATAGACCAGCTTGAACGTCTTCATGTCCCGCTGGCCCTTGATGCCATAAACATGCGGGTTGAAGCCGTTATCGTCGAACAGATGGATGCCTTGTGGCGCGATGTAGCTCGTCCTCGCGTCCGTCGCGTGCGGGTCGGTGGTTGCCAGGAAATCAGCAAAGATCGCCAACAGGTAAAAGAGCAGCAGCAGCACGATACTGATCATCGCCAGCTTGTGCCGCCGAAACCGCCACCAGGTCAGCTGGAGCTGGGTGGCAACCGCATATTTCTCGGAATCGATCTGTGCCACGCCGCTCAATCCATCTGGTGGCGGATGCGCGGATCCACCCACATCAACACGAGGTCAGAGATGAAAGTCCCCACCACCGTCATCACGCCGAGCAACAGCACGATGGTGCCCGCCAGGAACATGTCCTGGGCCACCAGCGCCTTGACCAGCAGCGGCCCCACGGTCGGCAGGCCAAGTACGATCGAGACGATGATCGAGCCAGAGACGAGATAAGGA
>JANXSA010000512.1 GCA_025352915.1 Rhodospirillales bacterium
CTTTTTGTGAACAAAAAGAAGCAAAAAAACTTTATCCGCTTGCGTGTGGCGATGCCGGGCCCGGCATGTCCGCGATGGGGCGAGCTGTTGGTGCAGGTGAGAGGGGAAAGTTTTTTTGCTTCTTTTTGTTCACAAAAAGAAGAACCTTCCCTCCCCCCTGCCATCGCGATCAGGCGAACCACACATCCCACATGCGCGGAATGCGATACGGCGCGAAGTTCACGATGTTGGCGCGAGTGGCCTGGATCCAGCCGCTGTCGCCGACCTTGATGGCCAGCGCCTGGTCGTAGATGCGGTCCTGGAACTGCTTCACCGCGGCGATGCGGTCTTCCAGCTTCAGGCTGGTGGTCAGCTTCGCCTGCGCGTCCTCGATCACCGGGTCGGTCTTCATCATCGCGGCCGACTGTCCGGCGAAGAAGCTGACCACGCCGTAGGGGCCCTCATACGGCTCGATGCCCATCAGCAGCGGCCACATGCACCAGCCTTCCGGCTTGGTGCGGGCGGTGAAGATGGTCGGCCAGTCGGTGACCGTCAGCTTCACGTTGACGCCGACGGCGCGCAACTGCTCGCTGACCACGGTGGCGGTGTCGATATGCGGGCGGTTGGTGTTGTCGGCCATCATGGGGAATTCCTCCCCTTTGTAGCCGGCTTCCTTGAGGTATTCGCGGGCGCGGGCCTGGTCCTGTTTCTGGAATTTCTCCAGCCCGGCAACGCCCGGAAAATGCTGGGTGCCCGGGTGCTGCCAGGCCGGCTGCATGCGGTACAGGCCCGAGGTTGAGATCGCCATGATCTCCTCCAGGTCCAGGGCCGCCTGGATGGCGCGGCGGAAGGCGAGGTTCTGGGTCTGGCCAAAGGCGGTGTTGATGATCAGCGTCTGGTACGCCCATGGCATCATGGTGTACGACTTGATGTTCTTGTCGCTCTCCAGGCGCTTGGCGACTGGCGCATCCAGCGCCTCGATCACATGCAGCTCGCCGGTTTGCAGCCCGGCGGTGCGGGCACCCCCCTCGGGCATGAAGCGGATGCGCACACTGTCGAAATAGGCGGTCTTGCGGCCGGCGAACCCGTCGCGCCCCTTGTAGTTCATGTTCGGCGAGTACTTGTCGAAGCGGTGCAGCATGATGTGGCTGTCGCTGCGGAACTCGCCCATGGTGAACGGGCCGGTGCCGATGCGCCCGCCCTGGCCGGCCGGCTTGGCGCATTCCTCCTCGGGCATGATCACACAGGGTGCCCTCGGCGAGGACAGGTTTTCGATGAAGCCGGGATAGACGTTCTTCAGCTTGATGGTGACCGTCTTGGAATCCGGCGTCTCGATCGCGTCGACCGGCCCCATGAAGAATTTCGACATGCCGACCTGGGCATAGCGCACCAGGCTGGCCTTCACATCGGCCGAGGTCATCACCTTGCCGTTGTGGAAGTTCACCCCCGAGCGCAGCGGGAATTTGTAGGTCAGGCCATCGGCCGAGATATCCACGCCCTCGGCCAGGTCGGGCACCGGGTTGGCGTTCTCGTCCCGCGCGAACAGCGTCTCGTGCACATGCAGCGAGATGTTGCGGCTGGCGGCGGCGGACGAGGTCTGGGCATCGATGGTCGGCGGTGGCGAGGACTGGCCCATCACGGCCTCGCCGCCCTTCTTCTGGGCGTAGGCGGGCAGCGGCAGGGCGGTGGTGGCAGCACCTGCGAGCAGGCTGGCATTGAACGTCCGGCGCCGGATCATGTGTGGTCCCCTGTTGAACGAGGCTATTATAAGAATTGATGCTGCGGCCTCTCTGCCCGCTTGGCAAGAACCTTGTGCTGTCGCACGATATCGCCATGCAGCCAGGGGGTGTCCCGATGTCCGCGATTCTGAAATCACTATCCTCGACCGCCGCCGAGGAGGCGGAGTGGGCGATACGGGTGGATATGGCCGCGGTGTTCCGCATCTCGGCCCGGCTCGGCTGGAACGAGCAGATCGGCAACCACAACTCGATCATGCTCCCGCTGGCCCATCCGGACGACAAGCCGACTTTCCTGATCAACCCGCGCGGCTATCGTTTCGAGGAGCTGACCGCGTCCTCGCTGATCGTCTGCGACCTCGACGGCCGCGTGCTACGCGGCACCGGCGAACTGCGAAAAGTGGCGTTCTTCATCCACGCCCGCATCCATTTGCAGAATCCGGCGGCCACCTGCGTGCTGCATGTCCATCCGCAATACCTGACCGCACTGGCCCTGATGGACGAGCCGGAGATCACCCTGTCGCACTTCAACGACCTGATCCTCAACGACCGCACCGCCTTCGACTGGGGCGCTGAATCAGGCGCCGACAGCACCGCCGAGGGCGACCGCATCGCCGCCGCCCTGGGCGACAAGTCGATCCTGGTGATGGGCAGCCACGGCGTGACCGTGGTCGGACCGGACCTCGCCAGCGCGTTTGACGAACTGCACCAGGCCGAGCGCACGATGATGTACCACATGACCGCGCTGTCCACCGGCAAGCGGCTGCGCAAACTGCCGGACGCGTCGCGCCGCCACTACCTCGGCGCCTGGGGCGACAAGGTCGATGCCCGCATGCATCTCGATTCCTGGCGGCGGATTCTCGACAAGGAAGGCAGTGATTACGCCAGCTAGAGTAGGACAGAGTCTTCTTTTTCTGAAGAAAAAGAAGCAAAAAGACTTTTTATCCATTGGGATCGTGACCTTATGGATAAAAGTTTTTTGGTTCTTTTTTCAAAAAAGAACATTTTTTTGCCTTGGGAGCCCCCGAATGTCCGCCGTCATCAAGAACCTGACCAACAGCGAAGCCGAAGCCGAGGAGTGGCGCTTGCGCTGCGACATGGCCGCGGTGTTTCGCGTTTCCGCCCGGCTGGGCTGGAACGAACAGATCGGCAACCACAACTCGCTGATGCTGCCCGGCGCCGAGCCGCTGTTCCTGATCAACCCCCGTGGCTATCGCTTCGAGGAACTGACCGCCTCGTCGCTGATCGTCTGCGACCTTGATGGCAAGGTTGTGCGCGGCACCGGCGAACTTCGGAAAGTGGCGTTTCACATCCACGCGCGCATCCACCTGCGCAACCCCGCCGCGACCTGTGTGATGCATGTGCATCCGCAGTACCTGACGGCGATCTCGATGCTGGCGAATCCGCAGATCACGCTGTCGCACCACAACAACCTGATGCTGAACGACCGCATCGTGATCGACCTTGAGGGCGACGAGCCGGTCCATGACAACACCGAGGGCGACCGGATCGCCGACCTGATGGGCGACAAGACGATCATGATCATGGCCAGCCACGGCGTGACCGTGGTTGGCCCGACGGTCGCGGACGCATTCGACGAGCTGCACGGCGCCGAGCGCACCGCGATGTACCAGCTGACCGCGATGTCCAGCGGCCAGCCGCTGCGCCGCCTGCCGGATCGTCTGCGCCGCAACTACAACGGCCCCTGGGGCGCCAAGGTGGATGCCCGCATGCACCTGGATTCCTGGCGCCGCATCCTGGACAAGGAAGGCGACGACTACGCCAGCTGAGTTTCGGCCGCCAGCACGGCCGCGCGCAGCTTGCCACGGCCCCAGCTTGCCGCCTCCAGCACGCGCTTGACCCGCTGCTGCACCGCGTATTTCGTTTGTCGCAGCGGCGGCATCGCGGGGAGCAGCGGGGCGAGTTGCGGGAAGCGCGCCAGCACCGCGCGATAGGGCGCCACCTCGGCGTCTGACCAGGGCGGAAACGCGCCGTGCCATGGCTTCGGCTGCGCCATGAAGTGCAGGATGCCCGGCCTGATCGCCCGGTCCAGCCCGGCATTGCGCAAGAAAATCGGAAAATTCCACGCCAGCGACAGCGGCAGCACCCGCGCGCCGACGGCGATGTTCAGCGCATCCTGGTCGGGAAACGGCTGGTCCGGCGGTGCCGCGCGATGCTGCGCCAATGCCGCCTGGCCGATCGCATCCCAACCGTCGCGCGCGATGTGCAGCACCCCGCTGTTGAAATACTGCGCGCAGCGTTCGGGCGCGATGCCGGCCGCCCGCATCCGCGCCGCGACTGCCGACTCGCCACACCGCACGCGCAACGCCATCGGGTCCAGCGCCGCCCGCACATGCCCCACCGGGACAGGACGGGACAGCAGCGGATCGAGCGGCGCCACCACCTGGATGTCGGCATCGAGGTAGAGAAATTCGTCGAATCCCGCCGGCACCAGCCGATCCAGCAGCAATCGCGCCATCATCGCATTGCCGCCGGCCGCGTCGGCGCTGACGCGCAGCAGCCGCACGCCCGCATCGGCAAAGGCCGGCGCGGCAAGTGCTGCCACCCGTTCTTCCAGCCCGATGCCGAACACCAAAACCTCGGCGCGGTCAGAGTCGCTCCAGCGCCGCGCCTGCCCGGCGGCAACCAGCGTCGGGACGAGATACCCGGCATCGGTGGCAAAGCAGATCGCGCAGCGCGCCATCGTCACAGCGCCAGGATGCGGCCAGGGTCGGCCCGCCCGCGGCACAGGTCGACCAGCCCCAACACATTCCCGCGCAGCCGCCCGCGCCGGTCCACCCACGGCTCAGGCATCAGCCACCGCCCCAGATTCGCCGCCAGGTTGCGCGCCATGCTGCGCACCGCCCGGCCCCAGCTATAGCTGCCCTTGCGCGCGAGATAGACCGGATTGACCATCTGCGAATAACCGAGCCGTAGCCCCGATATGCGCCCCAGCTTGGTGCCCAGATGCACCCCGCGCGCCGCCGCCACATGCACGATGCGGCCATGCCGTGCCGCGCGGCGGCACAGATCGATATCCTCGTACCACCCATACAGCGGCAACCGCTCATCGAAGACCAGCCCATGCGCCCGTAGCGTCGTCAGGCGCAGCGCCATGTTGCAGCCATAGGCGTTATAAACCTCCCACATCCCATCCCCCCCGGAATCCGCCTGCAGCAGCGCGCGCGCGTCCGCCGCCGAAAGCCCCGGCCCCTTGATCCCGTCCGCCACCACCTGTCCGGTCGCTGCAACCACATCGTCATGCGCCGCGAAGACCCGCTCGATTGCCGCGAGATAGCCAGGTGCGGCCAGGAAATCATCGTCGAAGAACACCAGCACATCGCAATCCGCCGCCGCCGCCAGCACCGCGTTGCGCTGCGCCGTCAGCCCGCGTGGCCCAATGAAGCATTCCGCGCCTTCGACGCCCGCGACATCCTCCGCCGCCGCGCCGCACACGATCACCCGATCCGCCGGCCGCACCTGCCGCCGCAGCTCGGCCAATGTCTCGCCCAGCACCGCGGCCCGCCCTACGGTGGCAATCCCCACCCCGACCCGCAGCCCCATGCCAACCCCCCAAGCCGCGGCGCCAGAAACAGCCAAGCGGATAGAAGTTTTTTGGTTCTTTTTTTCAAAAAAGAACAAGCACTTCTTTTTGAAAAAAGAAGCAAAAACTTCTATCCATTAAGCGATCTCCGCCAGCAGTTTGCGCCGGATGGCGTCGAGCAGGCTGGCGCTGTCGCGCACCGGCAGCACGAAGCAGGCCGGGCCGCCCACCACTTCCTCGGCGAAATACGTGTCCAGCGTCGGCTCCACCTCCAGCACCGGCAGGCCGTTGATGACGATACCGGCGGCCACGGCTTCGTCGCGCGCCGCCATCACCGGGCGGCCGTCGTTGTTCTTGCCGTCGGCCACGATGTCGATCACCCGGCGCGCCGCCGGCGGGGCCAGGCGCAGCAGGTGATCGCGGCAGAAATCGATGGCGCCGGCGATCGAGGTGAACCCGGCGTTAGGGCGCGCTGCGGTGCGCAGCGTATGGGCCCACTCGGCCGCCGCCTCCGCCCCGTCCACCACCTGCCATGGCACCATGTATTCTTGCCGGTCGTGGTTCGACCAGGCGACATAGGCCAGCGCCATCCGCCCGGTCGGCAGGTTGGTCAGCCCGGCCAGGAAGCCGGGCGACATCACCGCGCTGGCATGACCTTCGATATACATCGCCATGCGCTCGTTGCTCACGCTGCCGGAACTGTCCACGGCAAAAACCAGCGCCATGTCCACCTCCGCCGCGCGTCCAAACCTGCTCCCGCCTTGCCGGCCGCTCATTCTGCCTCCTGGCCCCCGCCGCCTTATATCCTACACGAAACGACGCGCGCCGGATGCTGACATACCCTTGACGAGCGCCGCGCCGCACCCGACCGTATGAGTATGACCCAAGATGCCCTCCAGCTGCACCGCAGCCTGCTCACCATCGACACCCATATCGACATCCCCTTCCCCGAGGGACCGAATTTCTTCGACGAGACGCGGCGAAACGTCGATCTGCCGAAGATGAAGCGCGGCCACATGGCGGCTGGTTGCTTCGCCGCCTATGTCGGCCAGGGCGCCCGCACGCCGGAGGCCAATGCCGCCGCCTTCACCCGCGCCACCGCCATGCTGCGGGCAATCCGCGACATGGGCGCCACCAACCAGGGCGCCCGCGTCGCCACCACCGCCGCCGAGATCGAACAGGCGCACCGTGACGGCGTGACCATCATCGTGCCCTGTGTCGAGAACGGCCACGCGCTCGGCGGCCAGGTCGAAAACCTCAAGGTTTTCCACGATCTCGGCGCGATCTACATGACGCTCACGCATTTCGGCCACAACGCGCTGGGCGACAGCTCCAACCCGCGCGCCGAGCTGGCCGACGTGCCGCAGGAGCATGGCGGGCTGTCCGCCTATGGCCGCGAGGTCGTCGTCGAGATGAACCGCCTGGGCATGCTGGTGGACATCGCCCACACCTCGAAGAACTGCATGATGCAGGCGGCGAAGCTGTCGCGCACCCCGGTGCTGTCGACCCATTCCTGCATCAAGGCGCTGTGCGACAACGCCCGCAACCTGGATGACGAGCAGCTCGACCTGCTGGCGGCGGTCGGCGGCGTGGTCCAGGTCACCGCGGTGCCCGGCTTCCTGAAAACCGGCGGCAAGATCGAGACGGTGACCGTGTCCGACTACTGCGACCACATCGATTACGCGGTGAAGCGCATCGGCCTGGACCATGTCGGCATCAGCTCCGACTTCGACGGCGGCGGCGGCTTTTCGGGCTGGCGCGACGCCTCCGAGAGCCCGAACCTGACCGCCGAGCTGCTGCATCGCGGCTATGGCGCCAGTCAGATTGCGGCCCTCTGGGGCGGCAACTTCATGCGCCTGCTGCGCATCGCCGAGCAGTCGGCGGGCTAGCGCCATGCGGCAGATCGCACTGCCAAACGGCATGACGGTGTCGGCCATCGGCCAGGGCACCTGGAAAATGGGCGAGGGCCAGCGCAGCGCACAGGACGAGGCGGCGGCGCTGCGCCTGGGCATCGACCTCGGCATGACACTGATCGATACCGCCGAGATGTATGGTGACGGCGCATCCGAGGAAGTCGTGGCCCAGGCCATCGCCGGCCAGCGCGACCGGGTTTTCCTGGTCACCAAGGTATATCCGCATAATGCCTCGCGCACCGGCGTGCCGGCGGCCTGCGCGCGCAGCCTCAAGCGTCTCGGCACCGATGTGATCGACCTGTACCTGCTGCATTGGCGTGGCGGGGTGCCCTTGGCCGAGACGGTGGCGGCGTTCGACAAGCTGAAAACCGAGGGCAAGATCCGCGCCTGGGGTGTCTCCAACCTTGACTCCGGTGACATGGCCGAGCTACTGGCGGTCACGGGTGGCGCTGCCTGCGCGGTCAACCAGGTGCTGTACAGCCCGGAACACCGCGGCATCGAGTTCGACCTGCTGCCCGGGCTGGGACAGAAGAACATCCCGGTGATGGCCTATTCCCCGGTCGGCCAAGGTGGCCGGCTGCTGCGCAACCCCGCCCTCGCGGCGATCGCCCGGCGTCACAACGCCACCCCCGCCCAGATCGCCCTCGCCTGGGGCCTGCGCCATCCACCCGTCATCAGCATCCCGAAGGCCAGCGACGCCGCTCATGTGCGCGCCAACGCCGCCGCCGCCGCGATCACCTTGACGGCCCAGGACCTGGCCGAGATCGATGCCGCCTTTCCCCCGCCCCGGCGTGCCACCGCGCTGGCGATGCTGTGAGCCTCGCCCGGGCAGCAAACGCGCTATAAGCCCGCCATGCCCTATATCTGGATGTTCATGATCATGAGCGTGGTGGCGATGCTGGTGTCCTGTGTTCTGGCGTAGCCCCCCCCTGTTTTTCATCCTATTGCTGGCCCTCGCAGCTTGCGGCGATCTGCCGCGGCCGTTCGAGGGGCGGCCTGGAGCGCTGGCGTCGCGCCTGGCCCAGCCGCCGCCGGCCCGCCTGGCCGTGGTGACGCCGGACCAGGCGCTGCTGACCACGGCCTCCGCCGCCCAGTACGCCGCCGCCGTCGCCACCGCGATGCAGGAGGAAGCCCTGCCCGCGGTCGCCGAACCGGCTCGCCCCGGCGACTGGCGGCTGGAATTGCTGGCCGAATTGCGCGGCGCCCAGGTGATCCCGAGTTTTCGCGTGCGCGACCCCGCCGGCGTCGAGAAGGGCCGCGCCGAAGCCTCCGCCGTCCCCGCCGCCGCCTGGGCCGATGCCGCGCCTGAAACCCTGCGCCGCGCCGGGCGCGAGGCCGCCCCCACCCTGGCCGCCCTGCTCGCCGGCATCGAAGCGGCGCGGCGCGAAGCCGACCCAACCAGCCTGGTCAACCGCCCAGTTCGCATCCAGCTGCGCCCGGTCACCGGCGCTCCCGGCGACGGCAACCGCTCGCTGGCGCTGCACATGCGTGACCAACTCACCAAGCTCGGCCTGATGGTTCAGGACAAACCCGAAGCTGCCGATTACGCCGTCGCCGGCCAGATCACCGTGACCGACATGCCCGGCAGCCAGCAGCAGGTAGAAATCCGCTGGAAAGTCGCCGACGCCCGCGGTGCGGAGGCCGGACAGGTGGCCCAGCTCAACCAGGTGCCGCGCGGCACCTTGGCCGGGCTATGGGCCGATGTGGCGATGATCGTGGCCCAGGAGGCGGCCGGCGGCGTGCGCGACGTGATCCGGAATCAGACTGGTACCAAGCGGCAGTAGTTAGGCCAGGGCTCTGCCCTGGACCCGCAAAGGGCCGGCGGCCCTTTGATCCCAATAATTTAAGGTCCAGGGGCTTGGCCCCTGGCGGGTCTGGGCAGAGCCCAGCCTTGCTTTCCTTCGCGCCCGCAAGGCTTCGCCCTTCATGGACACGTCACATCTGCGTTGCTAGAACGCCCGCGCCCGCGTCCGCCCGCCCCTTCTGGATCCTCGCCGATGAAGATCGTTGCCTGCAACAGCAACCGCCCGCTGGCCGAGGCTGTCGCGGCGGCGCTGAACCTGCCGCTGACGCGCGCCTCGGTCCGCCGCTTCGCCGACATGGAGGTTTTCGTCGAAATCCACGAGA
>JANXSA010000724.1 GCA_025352915.1 Rhodospirillales bacterium
CAACCTGACCCGCCAGCCGGCGATCTCGGTGCCGATGGGTTTCGCCGCCAACGGCCTGCCGCGCTCGGTCCAGCTCGCCGCCGGGCTGTATCGCGTTGACCTGGTGCTGCGCGCGGCGCGGGCGATCGAGATGGCACAGCCGTTTCCGATGCCGGATTTGGGATAGGGGAGAAAGCATGTTCTTTTTTGAAAAAAAGAACCAAAAAACTTTTATCCGCTTGTTTAATGGATGAAGTTTTTTTGCTTCTTTTTGTTCACAAAAAGAAGTCTTCCTTCAACACTTCCCGAACACCGCCCGCCTCACAACCGCGCCGCCAGCTCGGCCAGCTGGTCCGTGGCGATGCCCCAGCCCTGGTGGAACCCCATCGCCTCATGCTGCGCCCGGTCCTCGCCGGTCCAATGCGCCACTTCCGCCCGATAGCGCGTGCCGCGCACCCCTTCGTCGCCGGCCTCGTCGGCAAAGGTGATGGTCGCCACCATGAACGCCTTCCCGGACGGCACCCAGGCGCGCACGAAAGCGTCGGTGAACACCAGTCGCCGGCCGCCCACCACGTCCAGATAGACACCGCGATTCGGCACCTCCTCGCCATCGGGCCCCTGCATCACCACCAGGCTGGACCCGCCCACGCGCAGCTCCATCTCGGCATGTGTCACCCGCCAGGGCTTGGGACAGAACCACTGCTTCAGCAGTTCCGGCTCGATCCAACAGCGCCACAGTTTCTGCCGCGGCACCGCGATCCACCGGTCCAGGGTCAACAACGGCACCGCGCTTTCGCTCGTCATGCAGGAATTCTCGCTCATCTCGCGCCCTTCGGCCGTGGCCATGTTGTCACCTTCGGGCCGGTTCACGCCATCTGAACCCGCACCGGCGCCCGGAACGTCATCGCGATCGCCAGCGCCCCCAGCCCGATCGCCGCCGAGGCACCGTACAGCCAGGCATAGTCACCGCCCCAGCCATGCAGCCAGCCGCCCGCCACCGGCCCCACCGCCATGCCGAAAGTGCCCGCCATGCTGACCGCGCCAAACGCCGTGCCCATCACCGCCGGCCCGAACCAGTTGCGGATCAGCACCGCATACAGCGGCATCACCGCGCCATAGGACAGCCCGAACAGCGCCCCCAGCGCCAGGAACTGCGCCGGCTCGCGCACCGTCACATACAGCGAAATCGCCACCGCCTGGCTCAACAGCGCCAGCAGCACCGTCGGCTTCACCCCCAGCCGGTCCGCCACCATCCCGCCGCCGATCCGCCCGAACAGCCCGGCCATCCCGGCCGCCCCCAACAGGCTGGCGGCCGACATCGGCGCGATGCCGCAATCCACCGCATAGCTCACCATGTGGAACAGCGGCCCGGAATGCGCGGCGCAACAGGCGAAATACGTCCCCGCCACCGCCAGCAACTGCGGCGAGCGCAACGCCTCCCCGGCACTCATCCCGCCGGCCACAACACCCCCCGCCGCCTCCGGCGCCGGCCGCAGCAACAGCGCCGCCGGCACGATCACCGCCCAGGCCAGCCCGCCCATCCCCATGAACGCCGCCCGCCAGCCGAATTCGCCAATCAGCCAGGTCGCCAACGGCGCCATCAACAGCGAGCCCATCCCCGTCCCCGCCGTCACCAGCGCCACCGCCAGCCCGCGATGCTTGTCGAACCAGCGCGCCGCACTGGTGGTCAGCGGCGCCATGTACGCCCCCGCCCCGGCCCCGCCGATCACCCCGAACGCGATCTGCAATTCCAAGACCGACCCCGCCCGGCTGGCCAGCATCAGCCCCAGCCCATGCACCGCGCCGCCCGCCAGCACCACCACCCGGGTGCCATAGCGGTCGGTCAACATCCCCCAGCCGAACCCCGCCACCCCCATCGACAGGAACGCCATCATCGCCGCCCCGGCCACCGCCGTGCGCGACCAGCCCTGGGCTGCCTCCAGCGGCGGCAGGAACACGCCGAGCGCCATCACGCTGCCCATCCCGATACAGGTGATGGCGATGCCGGCGGCGACGATCACCCAGCCATAATGCCGTTCCATCAACGCTTCTCCCCCAACAGCAATTCGACATAGCGCCGCGTTCATCTTGCCTATGTATCCCAAGGCAGCAAGTTGAACAGGGAGCCGGGGAGGTGGCGGGGAGGAATCGCTCTCTGCCTCTAGAAGAAAATCTCACCAAACGCCCCGATTCCGCCATATGCGACAGCCCTAGGCGCGGGCATCATCCATGCGTCAAACATACCGACTGGTTAGTATAGTGTCCGATCGCACCGCCGCCAGGGCAAGTGCGTGAGCACGCAAGCCCTCGCGTGACGGCCCCCCAGGCCAACGCAAAATATATTCCAAATGCCCATATCAAATCGCACCCCTGCCCTCTATATTAAGCAGATCGGCCGAAATCATCCGGCCCGGCGCGGGTAATTCTTCCCGAGGCTTTTAGGGCGCAATACAATGAAACTTCCTGTGTGGACCTCGACCGCCATATGGAGCGGCCTGGGTGGCGCGGCCGCTATGACCATCCTCGGCTTCTCCACCCTGGGCTGGAGCACCGGCGGCTCGGCCAACCGCATGGCCGGCGAGCGCGCCAGCACCGCCGTCGTCTCCGCCCTGGTGCCGTTCTGCGTCGCCAAGGCCAAGGGCGACCCCGATGCCACCCGCATTACCAAGTTGCGGGCGGAGACCTCGTCCTATTCCCGCAGCGACCTGGTGCGCAGCAACGGCTGGGCCACCCTGCCCGGCATGAGCGCGCCCGACTACACCCTGTCCACCAGCTGCGCCGAAAACCTCACCACGGCCGGGAGCTGATCCAAATGTATGTCGCAAGGCCGGAACTCGGCACCAAGCGGCTTTGCGCGTCCTGCGCCGTGCGCTTCTACGACCTCGGCCGCATCCCCGCGCGCTGCCCGACCTGCCTCGCCGACCAGCCGCCGCCGCGCGTCCGCACCGCGCCCATCCCGCGCGGCGCCGGCATGCGCTGGCCCACCCGCACCGCCGCGGTCGCCGTGGTTGACCCGGCAGAAGCCGCCGACGACGACGCCGTGCCCCTGCTCGACGCCGCCGATCCCGAAGACGATAACGATGACGACGAAGACACCGCCGAAATCGTGGTCCCCGACGAGGAAACCTGAGCCGCCGATCGCCTGATGACCCACTACGTCCTGGTCCGCCACAGCGCCTACACCACCGCCGCCGATCCAGCCTACGAAGACGCGCTGGAACCGGCGCCGGTGAGTGACGCCCAGATCTACCGCGTCCGCGCCGCCGGCGGCACGCTCTACCCGTCCCGCGCCGAGGCCGAGGCCGCCATTCCCGGCGCAACAGGTTATTTTGCCAATCTGCGCATTGGCGGCGCGGAGTTGTTCGTCGGAGCGGCGTGAAGAATCTTCTTTTTCTGAAGAAAAAGAAGCAAAAAGACTTTTATCCATTGGCGCCCGTCTCTCCCGTCGCGGCACGGGCGCCAAGCGGATAAAAGTTTTTTGGTTCTTTTTTTCAAAAAAGAACGCCTTTCCTACCCCTGCCAGCAATGCAAAACTCCCGCACCAGCAGGGAGCCCGCACCATGTCCACCGAACCCCAGATCACCGCCTGGCTCGCCACCCAGCACCAGGCCATGGTCGACCTGTTGCGTCAGACCGTGGACATCGACAGCGGCAGCTACAACAAGCCCGGCATCGATGCCGTCGGTGCCGCCATCGAGGCCTACCTGGCCACCCAGGACATCCCCACCGAGCGCGTCAAACAGTCCAAGCACGGCGACTGCATCCGCGCCATGGTCGGCGCCGAACCCGTCTCCACCAGCCCCACCAACGCGCCGACCAACATCGTCCTGATGGGCCACCGCGACACCGTCTTCCCCGACGGCGAAACCCAGCGCCGCCCCTTCACCATCAAGGACGGCATCGCCTACGGCCCGGGCGTGGCCGACATGAAGGCCGGCTTGGTGATGAACGCCTTCGTGCTCGCCGCGTTTCGAAAATTCGGCGGCGCCCCTTCCCCGCTGGTCGGCCTGTTCACCGGCGACGAGGAAATCGGCTCCCCCGAAGGCCGCCCGGTGATCGAGGCCGAGGCGCGACGCGCTCGCGTGGTGTTCAATTCCGAACCCGGCCGCGTCTCCGGCAACGTCGTCACCGGCCGCAAGGGCGGCGTGTTCTCAGCCTTCCGCATCACCGGCAAGGCCGCCCATTCCGGCGGCAATTTCTCCGAGGGCATCAGCGCCATCGAGGAACTCGCGCGCAAGATTCAGGCGATCCACGCCCTGACCGACCTCGCCCGCGGCATCACCCTGAACGTCGGCCTGGTCTCCGGCGGCCAGTCGGTCAACACCGTCGCCCCCTGGGCCGAGGGGCAAATCGACCTGCGCTACATCCACCCGGCCGACCGCGACGAGGTCATGGCCAAGATCCAGGACATCATGGCCCGCAGCTTCGTGCCCGGCACCAAGGCCGAGATGACCATCCGCGGCGAATTCCTGCCGCTCAACCAGACCCCCACGGCCAAGAAGCTGTTCGACCTCTATGTCACCTCCGCCGCCGATACCGGCTTCAAAACCGACGGCGAGTTCACCGGCGGCTGTGCCGATAGCGGCTTCACCGCCGCCATGGGTGCGCCCACCATCTGCGCCGTCGGCCCGGTCGGCGGCCGCGCCCACTCGCCCGACGAATTCCTCCACCTCGACAGCCTGGTCCCGCGCGCCCAGGCGGTGGCGCGCGCCATCCTGCGGCTGGAAGCGGCGGGGCTGTAGGCTGGCAAGCGCCGGCGTCCCTATTATTTTCAAAAGGATAAGGTCCAGGGGCTTGGCCCCTGGCGGGTCAAGGGCAGGGCCCTTGCCTTTCCTGTTCCGCCTTACGCCCGCACAAGTGCCAGCAGCGGCTCGAAGGCATAGAGCGCCGGGCGCCGGCCGGCCGCCGGAACAATGCTGCGCAACAAGCCGGCATCGGATAGATGTTTGATGAATTTATGCGCGGTCGCCGCCGGTATTCCCGATTTGCCGGTAAAGGTATTGTTACGAAACACCGGCCGCGTGAACAAAAAATCCAATGCCGCGATCGCCCATTTTGAAGACAATGTATTTACAAACAGTCCTTTCATTTCTTCATACAAGGCCCTGATCTGCTCGGCCTTGTCGAGATTGAGCCTGGCCTGGGCCTCCAGGGCGACCAGAAAGAACTCGATCCACGCCACCCATGCATCCGCGGCCGATACCTCGCGCAAGCGGTTGATGTATTTGTCCTTGTGCGCCTCGAAATAGTCGCTGATGTAGAAATACGGCTCGGCGATCGCGCCGGCTTTCCACAGCATGAGCGGTATGATCATGCGGCCGATGCGGCCATTGCCATCCTTGAACGGATGCAAAGCTTCGAATTCCAGATGCGCCAGCGCCGTCCTGATGAGGATTTCCGTCTCGTCGTTGTTGATGAAGGCGAGCCATCGCTCCATGCCGTCGCCCAGCAATTCGGGACTCACGGGAACAAACAGAATCGTCTTCCTGAGCCGGTCCGCCAGATAGTTCTGCTCGGTCTTGAACTCGCCGGGCGACAGATGGGCGCCGCGCCCGAATCCCAGCAGAATCCGATGCGAAGACCGGATGAGCCGGTTCGATATCGGCTGCCCGTCCTTGATGCTCTCCTGCGCCATTTTCATGGCACGACTATAGAGCAGGACTTCCACCGCCTCGGTGCGCGCGCGGCCCTGTGCGGCGGCTTCGCCCTCTTCCTCCTGCTCCGCTTCCAACCGCAGCACCTCGTCCAGCGTGCTGACTGTGCCTTCCATCCGCGACGAGATGACCGCCTCCTGGCTGCGCAGCGGCGCCAACAGGATATTGCTGTTGTGCATGCCCTTGAGCATCTGGTCGTATCGCGCCAGCGCTGCCGACGCCTGTGCCAAGGGCTTGATCAGGCTGCTGTAATTCTCGATTTTCGGCGGAAACTTGCCTGCGTGGTAGTGGACCGCGCCGCTCAGGTCAAAGCCGGCTGGCGAGCGAATCGCGTTCATTGAGTCTCGCTTTGATGGCTGGACGGGAGACAAACCGGGTTGACATGCGTTTGTGATAACCTACCGGCATTGTCTATCACAAAATGTCATTTCAGAGATTCAAAAGCGCTTGCCTCTCGCCGACCAAAGCCAAGCCGGCTTGTCTCTCCCCAGACGCGATTTACGAGAGACAAATCCCGCCCCTATCCCGCCTCTATCCCGCCCTATCCCCCTGGAGCCACCCAGCCCCGCAACCCCTCCGCCCGCACCACACAGGTCCCCGGCTGCGCCGCCGTGACTCCGGCCGCCGCATTGGCCAACAGCGCGGAAACCCGCACCGTCAACCCTGCCGCCATCCCCGCCGCCAGCGTCGCCACCGCCGCATCCCCCGCCCCCGACAAATCCACCACCCGCGCCGGCTGCAGGCGGAAATGCACCGCCCCGTCGCCATCCACCAGGCTCAGCCCCTCGTCGCCGCGCTTGACCAGCACCGCGCCGATGCCGTGCGCGGCCCGCACCGCCTGCGCCGCCGCCGCGATCGCATCATCGCCTTCGGCCTCGCCATCCGGCCCCGTGGCCAGGTCACCGCGATGCGCCACCAGCACATCCGCCCGCGCATAACGCGCAAAATCCCCCGCCCGCATATCCACCACCACCCGCCGTCCCGCCGCATGGGCGGCGGCGATCAACAGCGCCGGCACCTCGCCCGCCAGCACCCCCTTGCGGTAATCCGACAGCACCACCAGCGAGGTCGCCGCCATCGCGTCGCGCGCAATCCTGATCAGCCGCTCGGCCAGCTTGGGATGCACCGGGCGGGTATCCTCGCGGTCGGTGCGCAGCAATTGCTGCCCGCCTTGCCGGCTGCCCTCGGCGACATAGCGCGTCTTCACCGTGGTCACCCGCCCGCCCTGCACCAGCAGCCACGGCTCAACCCCCGGCTGCCCGCCGATCAGCCCGGTCAGCTCGGCGCCGGCGGAATCATCGCCCACCACCGAGACAAACGCCACCGCGGCCCCCAACGCACACAGATTATGCACCACATTGCCCGCCCCGCCGGGCTCGTCATGCTCGGAGTCCATCGTCAGCACCGGCACCGGCGCCTCCGGGCTCATCCGCTGCACCCGGCCGAAAATGTAGCGATCCAGCATGGCATCGCCCACCACCAGCACGCGCGCGCGCACCAGCCGGTCGATCGCAGCGCCTACATCTTCAGTTGTCATCCGTTCCGCCTAGCGGAGGGTCATCCCGCTGGCAAGGGTAAGGGGAGCAAGCGCTTCTTTTTGGAAAAAGAAGCAAAAACTTTCATCC
>JANXSA010000020.1 GCA_025352915.1 Rhodospirillales bacterium
CAACCTCGTCTGGGACACCTATGACGATATCGTCCTGGCCTGCGCGAAGGCCTGGAAGTTCCTCACCGATGATCCAGAACGTATCCGGGCAATCGGAGTGCGCAAATGGGCATCGGTCAGTGGTTGAGACGGTTGGTATAAGCATGTTCTTTTTTAGAAAAAGAGAACCAAAAAACCTTTAGTCCTAAGCGAAGCGACGGATCCACGCTTTTTTAACGAATAAAAGTCTTTTTGCTTCTTTTTCTTCAGAAAAAGAAGACCTTTCTTTTACCCTGAAAACCGATAAACCGTCTCCGACCGAAGCACTGCCCCCGGCCGCAGCACCGTCGAGGCAAACTCCGGCCGGTTCGGCGCATTCGGCACGTGCTGGGTCTCCAGCGTCACCGCGCCGTGCCGCGGATTGTCCAGGAAGTTGCCGGTATAGACCTGCACCGAGGGCTCCGTGGTGAAGCAGTCCATTTCGACGCCGCCCGCTGCCAGCCGGGCGATCCACCGCGGCGCCAGCACCGGCCCCGGCGAGATCAGGAAACTGTGGTCATACCCCCCAGCCACCAAAATCTGCGCATGCCCCGACCCCAGCCCATCGTCCAGCCGCCGCGGCACGCGAAAGTCGAACGGCGTGCCGTCGACGGCGCAGGGCGGTCCATTCTGGATCAACCCCGGCCCCACCGGCACGAACGCGTCGGCCGCCACCGTCAAGGCATGCTCGGAAATATCGCCGCCACCCGACAAGTTGAAATACGCGTGGTTGGTCAGGTTGAGCTCCGTGGGCGCATCGGTCGTCGCCGTGTATTCGATCACCAGCGCGCGGCCGTCGCGCACCGAGTACCGCACCGCCACCGCCAGCCGGCCGGGAAACCCGTTCTCCCCCGCCGGGCTGACATGCCGCAGCACAACGCCGTCACCATCCGCCTCCGCCCGCCACAGCGCCCGCTCGAACCCTGGCGACCCGCCATGCAGGCACGCCGCCCCGTCATTGGCCGCCAGAAGGTGTTCCATCCCGTCCAGGCTGAACCGCGCCCCCTCGATCCGCCCGGCAAACCGTCCGACCGTCGCGCCAAGATACGCCCGGTCCGCCTCCCACCCCGCCATGTCCGCGCAGCCCAGCAGCACCTGCACCCGCCCGCGCGGCCCCGGCACGGTCAATGAAGCCAACCGCGCGCCATACGTGATCACCGTGGCCTCGATCCCGCCGCCGCCCCCCAGCCGCCAGGCTTCCACCGCAGCACCGTCCGCCATCCGCCCATACGCCGTCGCCGCCATGGCAAATCTCCCCGCTGCACGCATGTCACCCCGAACCGCAGTGAGGCACAACGCCCGCCCTGGGCGCTTGACAATTCACGCCCCAATCGCGCGCTATGTCGACAATCACAGCGACCACAACGCCCAAGCGGAGACTAACAACCATGGCCGAACACCAGCAGCCCACGCTTGACGTTCTGATCGCCGGTGCCGGTTTCGCCGGCCTCTATCTGATGCACCGGATGCGCGGCGCCGGCCTGTCCGCCCATGTCCACGAGGCCGCTGACGGCGTCGGCGGCACCTGGTACTGGAACCGCTATCCCGGCGCCCGCTGCGACGTTGAATCCATGCAGTATTCCTTCGGCTGGGACGAGGAATTCCAGCAGGAATGGAAATGGACCGAGCGCTTCGCCGGCCAGCCCGAGCTGCTGAAATACGCCAACCACATCGCCGACCGCTATGATCTGCGCCGCCACATCACCTTCAACAGCCGCATCAGCGCCGCCACCTACAACGAAGCCGCCGGCACCTGGTCGGTCGAAACCGAAACCGGCGAGACCATCACCTGCCGCTACTTCGTCATGGCCACCGGCTGCCTGTCCACCGCCCGCATCCCCGACTTCCCCGGCCTCGCGGACTTCAAGGGTCGCACCTTCCACACCGGCTACTGGCCGCACCACGAAATCGACTTCACCGGCCGCCGCGTCGCCGTCGTCGGCACCGGCTCCTCGGCCATCCAGTCAATCCCGGTGATCGCCGAACAGGCCGCCCACCTCACCGTGTTCCAGCGCACCCCGAACTTCTCCATCCCCACCCGCAACGGCCCGATGGACGACGAATACGAGGGCTGGTGGAAAACCGGCTATGCGCAAAAGCGCGTCGAGGCCCGCCATACCCGCGCCGGCATTCTCAACCGCCAGTCCGAACAGAAGGCCAGCGAAACCCCGCAGGATGAACAACTCAAAATCTACGAAGCACGCTGGCAAACCGGCGGCACCAGCTTCATGGGCAGCTTCGCCGACATCGTCACCAGCAAGACGGCCAACGACACCGCCGCCGAATTCGTCCGCGCCAAGATCCGCGGCCTGGTCCAAGACCCCAAGGTTGCCGAGCTGCTCTGCCCCACCAACCACCCGATCGGCACCAAGCGCATCTGCGTCGACAGCCATTATTACGAGACCTACAACCGCCCGGACGTCACCCTGGTTGATGTCAAGAATGCGCCCATCACCCACCTGACCGAAACCGGCCTGGCCTGGGGAGACGGCAACCTCGCCGATTTCGACGACATCGTCTTCGCCACCGGCTTCGACGCCATGACCGGCACCATGACCCGCGTCGACATCAAGGGAAGCGGCGGCCAGACCCTGAAGGCGAAATGGGATTCCGGCCCGCTGACCTATCTCGGCCTGATGACCGCCGGCTTCCCCAACCTGTTCATGATCACCGGCCCCGGCAGCCCGTCGGTACTTTCCAACATGATCTTGTCGATCGAACAGCACGTCGACTGGATCACCGACTGTCTGGTCCACCTCAAGTCCCGCGGCATGCCCAGCATCGAAGCCGCCCCGGATGCCGAAGCCAACTGGGTCGTCCACGTCAACGAAGTCGCGCACAAGACGCTCTACCCCCAGGCCAACTCCTGGTACATGGGCGCCAACATCCCCGGCAAACCGCAAGTCTTCATGCCCTATATCGGCGGCGTCGGCGTCTACCGCGACAAATGCGACGCCGTCGCGGCGAGAGGCTATGACGGGTTTCGCATTACAACGCCGGATAAAATTGCCCAGGCGGCGGAATAATACCGGCTATCAGAATGAATGATGAGTTGAGGTAGGGAAGACTGGACTCTGCCCAGACCCGCCAGGGGCCAAGCCCCTGGACCTTATTTATTAAATGATAAGGTCCAGGGGCT
>JANXSA010000021.1 GCA_025352915.1 Rhodospirillales bacterium
CAACCTCGTCTGGGACACCTATGACGATATCGTCCTGGCCTGCGCGAAGGCCTGGAAGTTCCTCACCGATGATCCAGAACGTATCCGGGCAATCGGAGTGCGCAAATGGGCATCGGTCAGTGGTTGAGACGGTTGGTATAACGTGCAGTCGGATAACAAGGAAAAATTGCTCGAATCTGGAAATTTTTTTTGGGAGGGGGGCGAGTAAAGGAAGCCTTCTTTTTGTGGACAAAAAGAAGCAAAAAAACTTTACCCGTTAGGGTAGGGAGCCGGAGCGTCGAGCAAGAAGCGTGGATCCTTCGCTTCGCTCAGGATGTCGGCAGGTATTGGTTGGGGGCACCCCTCACTCCAACCCTCTCCCCCAAGGGGAGAGGGAGTCGTGTGGTGATGGACGACGTTTTTTTGCTTTTTTTGTTCACAAAAAGAAGTCTTTTGCTTGCTTACTGCAGGCGAACTGTTCGAGGGGATCAGATATCTTCGTCGGAGCCGGCGTCGGTCCAGCCGGAGTCTTCCTGGCCGGGGTCTTGGTGGCTGACGGGCGAGGCTTCTTGCCAGCCGCTATCCGCGGGGGCGCTGGTGGCGTTGGTCCAGGGGGTGCCGCCGGTGGCGGCATGGGCGGTGTTGCCGTGGCCGGAGAAGGCGTTCATCAGCATGTTGCCGACGACCATGCCGCCGGCGACGCCGGCCGCGGTGGTGAGTGCTGATCCGAGGAAGCTGGAGCCACCGCCTTGTTGGAACATGCCGGGCTGGTAGCCGGGGGCGTGGACGGGCGGGGGCGGGGGGGCGTATTGCGGCTGTTGCTGGGCGTAGTTCGGCAGGGGGGATTGGCGGCCGCCGAACAGGCCGCCGAAGACGCCGCGCGATTGCGCGGGTTGGGCGGGGGCGCCCCAAGGAGAAGCGTTCTGCGCGGGGGCTTGTTGGGTGCGGGCCTGGTCGAGTTCCCATTGCAGGCGGTTGATGGTGTTTTGGGCTTCGGCCAGGGCGTGTTCCTGGACGAAGGCGGTTTGAGTCAGGCGGTAGCGGGCCTCGGGGTATCGCAGCATCAGGTCGGCGATCAGGGCATCGGCCTCGCGGTCCACGGCGGGTTGGGCGGGGGCGGGGAGCGTGTATGGCACCGAGCCGGCCGGGCGGGCCGGGGGGGCGGCGATGCGCTCGATGAACTGGGTGATGAGGTCGCGTTCCTCGTTGGTCATGTGCGTCCCTGTGCGGTTATCGTGCTGTGAAACCGGGTTTGGATGTGGCCCGGCGCCTGGCGGCGTTCAAGTGACGGTTTGCTCATGTGGGGCGGGAGAAGAGCCCCCCTCCGGCTCCCCCCGCCCAAGCGCGAGGGGAGAGAAGATTCTTAGTGGATGAAGAAGGAAGAAGCGTGGATCCTTCGCTTCGCTCAGGACGAGGTTTTTTTGCTTCTTTTTGTTCACAAAAAGAAGAGTCTTGCTTTCGTTTCCCTGAGCGCGGGGACGATGCTTCTCTTTGCTGCGCTGCGGCACTAAGGTGCGGCGGATTTCACGGCGCGGGCGGACCATGACGCAAGTTCCTTTGAGTTTTCAGGATCTTATCTTGACGCTGCACCGGTTCTGGGCGGCGCAGGGGTGTGTGATTCTGCAGCCGTATGATGTGGAGATGGGGGCGGGGACGTTTCATCCCGCGACGACGCTGCGGGCGCTGGGGCCGAAGCCTTGGAAAGCGGCGTATGTGCAGCCGAGCCGGCGACCGTCGGATGGGCGGTATGGCGAGAATCCGAACCGGTTGCAGCATTATTATCAGTACCAGGTGATCATGAAGCCGTCGCCGGCGGATGCGCAGGGGCTGTTGCTGGAGAGTTACCGGGCGATCGGGTTGGACCCGATGCTGCATGACTTTCGGTTTGTGGAGGATGACTGGGAGAGCCCGACGCTGGGGGCCTGGGGGCTGGGGTGGGAGGTTTGGTGCGACGGGATGGAGGTTGGGCAGTTTACCTATTTCCAGCAGGTGGGCGGGATTGCGGTGGAGTTGCCGAGCTTTGAGATGACCTATGGGCTGGAGCGCCTGGCGATGTATGTGCAGGACGTGGCTTCGGTCTATGACCTTGATTTCAATGGGCAAGGTGTGAAGTACGGGGATGTCTTTCTCCGGGCGGAGAAGGAATACAGCGCGCATAATTTCGAGCGTGCGGATACCGCGATGCTGACGCGGCATTTTGGCGATGCCGAGGTGGAGTGTGCGGCGCTGCTGGGGGCGAAGCTGGCGTTGCCGGCGTATGACCAGTGCATCAAGGCGAGCCATCTGTTCAATTTGTTGGATGCGCGCGGGGTGATCAGCGTGGCGGAGCGGGCGAGTTATATCGGGCGGGTGCGGGTTTTGGCGAAGGGGTGTTGCGAGGCTTGGTTGGCCCATGCTTAGGGGGGGAAATGGCGTGACGCGGTGGGGTGGTTGGGTTATTCTACCGGTTGTATAAAACATTCTACCAGGACCATGGGCACGCAACTGAACATCAAGAGCGACGACGCCTATGCGATAGCGTCGCGGTTGGCCGAGTTGACCGGCGAGAGCCTGACCACGGCTGTGACGGTGGCGCTGCGCGAGCGGCTGGAGCGCGAGGAGCGGGTGCGCGGCCGGTCCGAAGCGGCGCGACAGGCGTTGATCGCCGAGGTCCTGGCGCTGGGGCGCGAGTTGCGTCGCAACGTACAGCCGGGCACCAGCAGCGCCGATCACAACGACTTGTATGGTGACGACGGGTTGCCGCGGTGATTGTGGATGCGTCCGCGATGCTGGCGATTGCGCTGGCTGAGCCCGAAGCGCCGGCGATGCTGGATGCATTGACGTCCGCAGAGCGGGTGCGCATTCCGGCGGCGACGTGGTTCGAGGCGGCAATGGTGCTCGATCGGCGCGGCAATGCGCGGGCGAGCGAGATTTTCCGCACGATCGTTGAGAAGGTGGGGATCGAGATATGCGCGATGACCCCCGCGCACGCGCATGAGGCGCGCCGGGCCTGGGCGGTTTTCGGGCGCGATCGGCATCGTGCCCGGCTGAATTTCGGCGACTGCATGGTCTATGCGGTGGCGCGGCTGGACGATGAGGAACTGCTCTTCAAGGGCGATGATTTCATCCATACCGACATCCGGTCGGCGCTGAAGGACTGAGTAATTGCCAGAATTTTTTCTTGAGTTGTTCAGCGAGGAAATCCCGGCCCGCATGCAGGCGCGGGCGGCGGATGAGCTTGCGCGGTTGGTGGGGGAGGCGCTTGGCGCCGTTTCGCCGGCGGGGGTTCGAACTTTTTATGGGCCGCGGCGGATTGCGCTGGTGGCGCAGGTTGCGGCGGGGGTGGCGGAGAGCCGGAGTGTTGAGCGTGGGCCGCGGGTTTCGGCGCCGGAGCAGGCTTTGGCGGGTTTTTTACGCAAGCATGGGGCGGTGAAGGAGCAGCTGCGGGCGGAGGGGGATTTTTGGGTGCTGGACCGGCTGGTGCCGGGGGTTGAGGCGGCGGCGTTGGTGGCGGCGGTGATGCCGGGGGTGTTGCGGCGGTTTTCTTGGCCGAAATCGATGCGCTGGGGCGGGACGAGCGGGTTTGCCTGGGTGCGGCCGTTGCGGCGGATTGTTTGTGTGCTGGATGGGGTGGTGGTGCCGTTTGACCTGCGCGAAGGGGGTCGGGACGGGGCGGATGATGGGCATGGGCTGGTGGCGGGGGGGGTGTCCGAGGGGCATCGGTTTCATGCGCCTGGGGGGTTTGCGGTTTCGTCTTGTGGGCAGTGGGCGGCGGAGTTGCTGCGGCGGCATGTGGTGGTGGATGCAGGCGAGCGGCGGCGGATGATTGCGGAGGGGTTGCGGGACCTGGCGGCGACGCGGGGGTTGGCGGTGGTGGAGGATGCGGGGCTGTTGGACGAGGTGGCGGGGCTGGTGGAGTGGCCGGTGCCGTTGATCGGGGCGATTGATCCGGGGTTTATGGATTTGCCGGCCGAGGTGATGCAGGTTTCGATGCGGGTGAACCAGCGGTATTTCGCGTTGCGGGATGGGTTGGGGCGGGCGGCGCCGTTTTTTGCGTTTGTGGCGAATATCGCGGCGCCGGATGGTGGGGCGGCGATTGTGGCGGGCAATGAGCGGGTGCTTAGGGCGCGGTTTTCGGATGCGCGGCATTTCTGGGATTTGGATCGGAAGGTGTCGCTGGAGAGCCGGGTGGCTGCGCTGGATGGGATTACGTTCCATGCGAAGTTGGGGACGCAGGGGGAGCGGGTTCGGCGGCTGGTGAAGCTGGCGGGGGTTTTGGCGCCGATGGTGGGGGCTGATCCGGTGTTGGCGGAGCGGGCGGCGCTGTTGGCCAAGGCGGATTTGACTACCGGGGTCGTGGGGGAGTTTCCGGAGCTTCAGGGGGTGATGGGCGGGTATTACGCGGCGCATGACGGCGAGGTGGCGGCGGTGGCCGCGGCGGTGCGCGACCACTATCTGCCGAAGGGGCCGGGGGATGGGTTGCCGGAAAACCCGGTGGGTGTGGCGGTGGCGCTTGCCGACAAGCTCGACCAAATAAGCGGTTTCTTTCGAGTTCGGGAAAAGCCAACTGGTTCTGGCGATCCATACGCGCTGCGACGAGCAGCACTCGGAGCATTGAGATTAATTCGAGATCATCGGCTTCGGCTTAGTCTTGAAAAGATTATCGACTCGCACATCGAGTATATTTCTCAGCAACTGCGGTTTCCTGGGGTAGCGATCATCCGTTCACCCCGCAGCGGACGGCAGATCAACGCTGAAACCGAGGAGGTTCTCGATTTTCTGATCGACCGCCTCCGCGTGCAACTCCGCACTGAAGGCGCCCGCCACGACGTGTTGAACGCCGTATTGGAGGCTCGGGCGGACGACGATATCGTGCTGCTGTTGGCGCGGGCTGAGGCGGTTTCCGGGTTCCTGGCGACCGAGGCGGGGACGAATCTGCTCGCCGCCTATCGCCGTGCTGCCAATCTTTTGCACATCGAGGAGAAGAAGGGCGCGGAGACGTTTGATGGCGCCATCGACTCCGCCTTGCTGGAAGAGCCCGCCGAGCGCGAGCTGGCCTTGGCGATCGGGCTTGTGGGGGCGGAGGTAGCCCGGGAAATTGGTGGTGAAAAATTCACCGCTGCCATGGCGTCGCTGGCGGCGTTGCGCGGGCCGGTTGATGCGTTTTTCGAGGCCATTCTGGTCAATGCGGAACGGCCGGAATTGCGCCAGAATCGTCTGCGATTGCTGTTCCACTTGCGTGCTGCCATGAACATGGCGGCGGATTTTTCCCGGATTGAGGGCTGAGCACCATGAGCCAGACGCTGACGAAATGGGTCTATTCCTTTGGTGCCGGGGCCGAGGAAGGGGGCGCGGAAATGCGCAACCTGCTGGGGGGCAAGGGGGCGAACCTGGCGGAGATGGCGCGGATTGGGCTGCCGGTGCCGCCGGGGTTCACGATTACCACCGAGGTTTGCACCGCGTTTTATGACAATGACCGGCAATATCCGGGCGAGTTGCGCGAGCAGGTGCGGGTGGCGCTGGCGCGGGTGGAGAAGGCGGTGGGGCTGGAGTTTGGCTCTTCGGCCAATCCGTTGCTGGTTTCGGTGCGGTCCGGGGCGCGGGTTTCGATGCCGGGGATGATGGATACGGTGCTGAACCTGGGGCTGAACGATGCCTCGGTGCAGGGGCTGGCGGTGTTGTCGGGGGATGCGCGGTTTGCCTGGGATTCGTACCGGCGATTCATCCAGATGTATGGCGGGGTGGTGCTGGGGGTGGATCACCATCGGTTCGAGGAGGTGATTGATTTCGTCAAGAACGAGAAGTTTGTGACCGAGGACACGGCGCTGGATGCCGGGGATTGGCAGCGGGTGGTGGCGGGGTATCTGGAGCTGGTGGAGCAGGAGACCGGGCGTGCTTTTCCGCAGGACCCTGAGGACCAGTTGTGGGGCGCGATCGGGGCGGTGTTCGGCAGCTGGATGAATCCGCGGGCGAATACGTATCGGCGGTTGCACGATATTCCGGCCAGTTGGGGCACGGCGGTGAATGTGCAGGCGATGGTGTTCGGCAATATGGGGGCGGATTGCGCCACCGGGGTGTGTTTTACGCGCGATCCCTCGACTGGGGAGAATATTTTCTACGGCGAATACCTGGTGAACGCGCAGGGCGAGGATGTGGTGGCCGGGACGCGGACGCCGCAGCCGATGTCCGAGGCGCGGGCGAAGCCGGATGAGGTGTCGATGGAGGCGGCGATGCCGGTGGCGTATGGCGAGCTGATGGCGGTGCGGGCGACGCTGGAGCGGCACTACAAGGACATGCAGGACATCGAGTTCACGGTGCAGCGTAACAAGCTGTATATGTTGCAGACACGGAATGGGAAGCGGACGGCGCCGGCGAGCCTGCGGATTGCGGTGGAGATGGCGCAGGAGGGGTTGATCGACCGGCACGAGGCGATTTTGCGGGTCAATCCGGCGAGCCTGGACCAGTTGCTGCATCCGATGATCGATCCCGATGCCAAGCGCACGGCGTTGGCGCGCGGGTTGCCGGCGAGCCCGGGGGCGGCGTGTGGGGCGGTGGTGTTCAGCGCTGATGAGGCGGAGGCGCGGGCGGCCAAGGGCGAGGCGGTGATCCTGGTGCGGATCGAGACGTCGCCGGAGGATATTCATGGGATGCATGCGGCGCGGGGGATTTTGACCACGCGCGGGGGGATGACGAGCCATGCGGCGGTGGTGGCGCGCGGGATGGGGCGGCCGTGTGTGGCGGGGTGTGGCGGGATTGCGGTGGATTATGGCGCGCAGAGTTTGACGGCTGGCGGCAAGATTGTGCGGGCGGGGGATATTGTCACGCTGGATGGCACGACGGGGGAGGTTTTTGTCGGCTCGGTGGCGATGATCGAGCCGCAGATGTCGGGCGAGTTTGGCACGCTGATGGCGTGGGCGGACGAAACGCGGCGGATGAAGGTGCGGGCCAATGCGGAGACGCCGCTGGATGCCGATACCGCGCGGCGGTTTGGCGCCGAGGGGATCGGGCTGTGCCGGACTGAGCATATGTTCTTTGATCCCGCGCGGATCGGGGCGGTTCGGCAGATGATCATGGCCAGTGATACGGCCGGGCGCGAGGTGGCGTTGGCCAAGCTGTTGCCGTTCCAGCGGCAGGATTTTTCCGAGTTGTTCCGCATCATGGTGGGGTTGCCGGTGACGATCCGGTTGCTGGACCCGCCGCTGCATGAGTTCTTGCCGCATGCCGATGCCGAGTTGGCCGAGGTGGGCCTGGCTTTGGGCGCGGATATCGGGGCGATGCGGCAGCGGGCGTCGGACCTGGCGGAGGCGAATCCGATGCTGGGGCATCGTGGGTGCCGGTTGGGGATTTCCTATCCCGAGATCTATGCGATGCAGGCGCGGGCGATTTTCGAGGGGGCGATCGCGGTGGTGCGTGAGGGTGGGGCGGCGCCGGTGCCGGAGATCATGATCCCGCTGGTGGGGGCGCGGCGGGAGCTGGAAATTACCCGGGCGCAGGTGGATGCGGTGGCGGCGAAGGTGTTCGCCGAGGCTGGGATGACGATTGAGTACAGCGTTGGCACCATGATCGAGTTGCCGCGCGCCTGTGTGACGGCGGACAAGATCGCCGAGGTGGCGGATTTCTTCAGCTTTGGCACCAACGACCTGACGCAGACGACGTTTGGGCTGTCGCGCGACGATGCCGGCAAGTTTCTGCCGGCCTATGTCGAAGCGGGGATCGTGCCGAAGGACCCGTTCGTGTCGCTGGATATCGAGGGCGTGGGCGCGCTGATCCGCATGGCGGTCGAGCGCGGGCGGGCCACCAAGCCTGGGTTGAAGCTGGGCATCTGCGGCGAGCATGGGGGCGATCCCGCTTCGATCGCGTTCTGTGAGCAGGCGGGGCTGGATTACGTCTCGTGCAGCCCGTACCGGGTGCCGGTGGCGCGGCTGGCGGCGGCGCAGGCGGCGCTGGGTGTCATCAAGGGGGACGGGACGGCGTAAAGTCGCGGTAGGGACGCGGCTCACGCCGCGCGCCCGCACAGATCCGGGCGTGCGCTGCTAACGCACCCGGCTCC
>JANXSA010000034.1 GCA_025352915.1 Rhodospirillales bacterium
CGCGCAGCAGCAATTGGTCACCGGGGGCGATCTGGTCGAGCGGCACGAAGGCGTGGCCGCCATCTGCGGCGATCAGCGTGGCGCCGCGCGGCGCCAGGCGGGCGAGGTTGGCGATGGCGCCGCGCGCCCGCTGGCGCATCAGGTGGTCGAGGGTGCGCCCGACGAGGAGGAAGAACAACAGCATCGTCGAGGCGTCAAAATAGGCATGCGCCCCCGAAATCGCTGTCTCGTAGAGGCTGAGGCCGGTCGCCAGCGTCACCCCGATGCTGATCGGCACGTCCATGTTGGTGCGGCCGTGGCGCAGCACCGCCCAGGCCGAGCGGTAGAACGGCCGCACGGCATAGATGATCGCCGGCATGGCGATGGCGGCGCTGACCCAGTGCAGCAGGGCGCGGGTGGCCGGACCCATGTCGGAAAACAGGCCGATCCAGATGGCGATCGCCGGCAGCATGACATTGGCGGCGGCAAAGCCGGCGACGGCCAGGGCGCGCAGCAATTCGCGCCCGGCCTGGTCCTGGGCCGCGCTGAGGCAGGCCGGGTCGAACGGGATCAAGCGGTAGCCGAGTTGCTCGATGCGGGCGACCAGCGCCGGCGCGTCGGCGGGCGTACCGGTCCAGGACAGGCGCAGGCGGCGGGTGGTCATGTTGATGCGGGCGGCGCGGACGCGGGGGTCGCGGGCCAGGACCGATTCGATCAGCCAGACGCAGGCGCCGCATTGCAGCCCGTCGATCGCCAGATGCAGCTCCTGGATGCCGTCGGCGGCGACGTGGATGTGGCGGGCGAGGTCGGTGCGCGGCTCCGGGTTGGGTTGGAGGCGGCGCGCCAGGGTGTCGCGGACGACGTCGCGGTAGTAGCTGCCGAGGCCGAGTTGCTGGATGGTCGCGAAGGCGGCGCCGCAGCCGGGGCAGCAGAAGCGCTGACCCGATGCGGTTTCACCGCCGCAATGGGCGCAAATGCCGGTTTCGGCGCGCGATGCCCCAGTCGCATTGCTGACCAGGGCGGCGCCGCTCATGGGGCGACGATCCGGCGGGTATGGCGGAAGCTGCGGCCCTCGGAGGTGGCGATGAACAGCACGTCCCACTGGCCCTGGCCCGGCAAGGCGATGTCGCTGCGGAAGCGGCCGGGGGCGACCTCCAGCATCTCAAGCGCCAGCGCGGTGCCGTCGCCGACCGGGCGGGTGGCGGTCGCGCGCAGCCGGCCGCCGGGGAGCGGCGCGCCATTGGCACCGGCGAGGCGGGTTTCGACATGGCGCTCGCGCAGTTCCACATCCAGCGACCAGCCGAGCGAGACCTGGCGCCGGGCTTCCTCCTGGATGCGGCCATAGGCGTTGGAGGTGGCGAAGGAACCCTGGACGGCGAGGCCGGGGGCGCTGCGATGCGCCAGCACCGCCATGGTGACATTTACCGCCACCACCAAGCCGAGCCCGGCGACAACGAAGTATGGGAACAGGCGCCAGAGTGAGCGCGCGGCGGCGGCGTCGGACATCATCGTCTCCTAGCGGGCAGGACCCATGAACACCGATGCGACCTCGGCGGTCTCGCCGGTGGCGGTGCTGCGCAAGGTGAAGGAAAGTTTTTGCGCGCCGTCCACCAGCTGGGCGGGCGAGCCATAGACCAGAACGCGGAAGGTGCCGATCGCGTCAGTTAAGACAGCGAGGTTCAGCGTCGGCTGGCGGTCGCTGTCGTCGGCCACGGTCATGGCAGCACCCGGCATGCCGGCGATAGCCAGCGTGAAGCGGGCGGGTACGGCCGTCTTGTTCGAGATCTTGATGACATAGGCATTGCGGATGGCGCCGTCGCGCAGCTTGACGAACAGCGGCGCACGGTCATGCAGCACCGCCAGGCTCACCTGGTTGCGCATCGCCAGGGCGGTTCCCATCACCGTGATGGCGAGCAGCAGGGCGGTGACGTAAATCAGGGTGCGCGGGCGCAGCAGGTGGATCGCCTCGTGCCGGCCGCCCGCCTTCGCGTCCTGTCGGGCAAGCATGTCCCACAGGATCAGCCATTTCGGCCGGCCGGCCTTGGTCATGATCTCGTTGCAGGCATCGACGCACAGGCCGCAATTGATGCAGCCGAGTTGCACGCCGTCGCGAATGTCGATGCCGGTGGGGCAGACATTCACACAGGCGTTGCAGTCGATGCAGTCGCCGAGCTTTTCGCTGCCGACCATGCCCTCGCTGTCGCGCCTGCCGCGGCCGCGCGGTTCGCCGCGCCAGTTCTGGTAGGTGACGATGAAGCTCTGCTCGTCGAGCATGGCGGCCTGGAAGCGCGGCCAGGGGCACATATAGGTGCAGACCTGCTCGCGCGCCCAGCCGGCGAAGACATAGGTGAAGGCGGTGAACAGCCCGGTGAAGAAGTAGACCTGCAGGCTGGACTGGCCGGTCCAGAACTCCACCGTCAACGTGGGGGCATCGACGTAGTACATGATCCAGGCGCCGCCGGTCCAGAACGCGATGCCCACCCACACGGCATGTTTGACGACCTTGCGCCACGTCTTGTCCATTGTGTTCGGGCCATTGTCCCGCCGCATGCGGGCGTTGCGGTCGCCCTCGACCAGGCGTTCGACCCACATGAACAGGTCGGTCCACACCGTCTGCGGACAGGCATAGCCGCACCAGACGCGGCCGGCCAGCGAGGTCACCAGGAACAGGCCGACGGCGGCCAGGATCAGCGCGCCGGTGAGGAAATAGATGTCCTCCGGCCAGAAGGTGGCGCCGAAAATGTAGAAACGCTCATGCGCCATGTCGATCAGCACGGCCTGGTTCGGCCGGCCCGGGCCGCGGTCCCAGCGGATCCAGGGGGTCACGTAATAGACCACCAGGCAGAGGATCAGGATCGCCCATTTCACGCGGCGGGCAATGCCGTGGACCGCGCGCGGATAGACCCGCACGCGGTCAGCATAGAGTTGCAGTTCCGCCTCCGGCGCCGCGGCGGGCAGCGGCTTCTTGCCGATCTTGCTCATGGCCACTGGGTCCTCGCCCAATGCCGGCTATTTGCCGCCGCCGAGGCCGTGGACATACAGCGTCACGGCGCGGATCGTCGCCTCGTCCAGCCTGGTGTTCCAGTTCGGCATCACGCCCTGTTTCGGGTTGGCGATCTGTGCCCGCACCGCGGCCCGCGTGTCGCCGTACAGATGGACGCTGGAGCGCAGTGCCGGACCGCCGATTTCCCGTCGGCCCTCGCCTTTGTCGCCGTGGCAGGCGGCGCAGTTCTCGGCATAGACCGCGGCACCCTTGGCGGCCCCGGCACCCGCTGCCTCGGCCGGCCGGTAGAGCGTCATGACGAAATCGGTGACCGCGTCGATCTCCGCATCCTTGAGCAGCCCGTCCGCGCCGTAGCGCGGCATCTGGCTGACGCGCGACTCCGGATGCGCGTTGCGGATGCCGTAGGTGATGGTCTGCTGGATCGCCGCCATGCTGCCGCCCCAGATCCAGGCATCGCCGGCCAACGCCGGAAAGCCCGGCCGCCCGGCGCCGCCCGCGCCATGACAGGCCTGGCAGTTCTCGGCGAAGGTCAGGCGGCCGGCGGTCATGGCGACCGCATAGAGCGCCTCGTCCTTCTTCACCTCGGACAACGGCACGCTGCGCAGCTTGTCCATCACCCCGGCCCGGCGGGCTTCGAGCGCC
>JANXSA010000088.1 GCA_025352915.1 Rhodospirillales bacterium
CAGGCGATGCAGGGCGGGCTGGCGGAGGTGTTGCCGGAGGGGGTGTTGCCGGGGATGCACCGCTCCGGGCGGGCGGGGGGGCCGCGGCTGACCAAGGATGTCTGGGTGTTGCGCGAGGATAACCTGGATATTGTCGGGCCGCCGGTGCGGCTGGCGCCGCGGCTGATGCTGCGGCGGGATAGCGGGGATTTGCCGAGCCGGGTGGCGGATAACCTGTTCTGGCTGGGGCGGTATGTCGAGCGGCTGGACCGGGCGGCGCGGCTGGTGCGGGCGGCGGTGGTGCGGCTGGGGCGCGGGACGGCGATGTTGCCGCGCGAGGGGCTGGAGCTGGCGGTGCTGGCGCGCAGCCTGGAGGCAGCGGGGGTGATTGAGGCCGAGGTGGTGGTGGGGGCGGCGTTGCCGATGATTTTGGGGCCGGCGCTGCGGGCGGCGCTGCGCGAGGATGGGGCGGTGGGGGTGTTGTTCGCCAGCGTGGCGGGGTTGGTGGGCAGTGTGCGCGACCGGTTGACGGGGGATATATACGCGACGTTCACCCAGGCGCTGCGGGCGGCGCGGGATGAGGCGGCACTTGCGGCACATGAGGGCGAGTTGGACCGATTGGCGCATGCGATGGTGGGGATTTCGCGGTTTTCGACGGCGGTGGCGGGGGTGGCGGAGAATATGGTGCGTGGCGGCGGGTGGTTGTTTTTGGATTTGGGGCGGCGGTTGGAGCGGGCGCAGGCGGTGACCACCGAGGTTGGGTTTGCGATCGACCAGCCGGCGGCGCGGATCGAGGCGGGGCTCAGGCTGGCGCTGGAATTATGCGATTCGACGATTACGTACCGGAGCCGGTATTTCAACGTGTTGCAGGCGGCACCGGTGTTGGACCTGGTGCTGGCGGACCAGGGCAATCCGCGCGGGTTGGCGTTTCAGCTGGTGGCCTTGCATGCGGGGCTGGACGAGTTGGGCGGGGAGGCCGGCGAGGAGCGATTGGCCGGGGCGGCGGCGGGGTTGCTGGCGGAGGTCGAGGCGCTGGTGGGCGAGGTGTTGATGGGGGCAGACCAGGCGGGGGCGGCGAGCTTGGTGGCGCCGCGTTTGGCGGCGATTGGGGATGCGATGGCGGCGTTGTCGGACCGGATCACGCGGCGGTATTTTGCCTTGCTGCCGGAGGTGCAGACGCTTGGGGTGTCGGCGGAGGCGGCGGCGTGACGCGGTACCGGGTTCGGCATGTCACGACGTATAAATATGACCAGGCGGTCGATCTGGGGCGGCATATGCTGCATCTGACGCCGCGGGCTTTGGGGTGGCAGGTGGTGGTGGCGGCGTCGCTGGTGGCTGATCCCGTGCCGACGCGGCGGGATGACGGGGTGGATCATTTCGGCAATCCGGTGACCTGGATGGCGCTGGATCAGCCGCATGCGCGGTTTCGGCTCAGCCTGGAGGCGGTGGTGGAGGTGGGGCATCCCGCGCCGCCGGTGGCCGAGGGGACCTGGGCTTGGGAGCAGGTGGCGGCGGCGGGGCTGGTGGATTGGCAGGCGGCGGAGTTTGCCTTTGGCAGTCCGCTGGCGCCGGCGGATGCGGGGGCGGGGGCGTATGCGGGGTTGAGTTTTCCGGCGGGGCGGCCGGTTTTGGCGGGGCTGCTGGAGCTGATGGGGCGGATCCGGCGGGAGTTTGCGTTCAAGCCGGGGGTGACGACGATCAGCACGCCGGTGGGGCGGGTTTTGGCGCAGCGGGCGGGGGTTTGCCAGGATTTTACCCATTTGATGATTGCCGGGCTTAGGGCGTTGGGGCTGCCGGCGCGGTATGTTTCGGGGTATCTGCGGACAAGGCCGCCGCCTGGGCAACGGGGGGGGCAAGCGGCGCGGCAGGGGGCGGATCAGTCGCATGCCTGGGTGGGGGCTTGGCTGGGGCCGGAGCATGGCTGGGTTGACCTCGACCCGACGAATGATCTGGTGGTGTGTGATGAGCATGTGGTGCTGGCGTGGGGGCGGGATTACGGCGATATCTCGCCGGTGCGCGGGATTATTCTCGGCGGCGGGAGCCATGCGTTGACGGTGGCGGTGGATTTGGCGCCGGTTTAGGAGATGGACGGGATGACGAGAGATATGGACGCGCTGATTATCGGCGCGGGTTTTTCCGGGATGTACCAGCTGATCTGCTTGCGCGACCGGCTGGGGCTGGATGTGCGGGTTTTGGAGATGGGCGAGGGGGTTGGGGGGACTTGGTACTGGAACCGGTATCCCGGCGCGCGGTGTGATTCGGAGAGCCATTCCTATTGCTATGGGTTCAGCCGGGAGTTGTTGGAGGCGTGGGAGTGGTCGGAGCGGTATCCCGGGCAGGCGGAGATTCTGCGGTATCTGGATCATGTGGCGGACCGGTTTGATCTCCGGCGGAGTATTTCGTTTGGGACCCGGGTGGTGGGGGCGGATTTTGACGCTGCGGCGAATAAGTGGGTGGTGCGGACAGAGGGGGGTGATGTCTATCGGGTGAATTTTTTGATTACTGCGGTGGGGTGTTTGTCTTCGGCCAATGTGCCTGATTTGAAGGGGTTGGAGGGGTTCGCGGGGGATTGGTACCATACCGGGTTGTGGCCGCATGAGGGGGTGGATTTTTCCGGCAAGCTTGTGGGGCAGATTGGAACGGGGTCGACGGGGATTCAGTCGGTGCCGGTGATTGCCGGGGAGGCGGGGCACCTGACGGTGTTTCAGCGGACGGCGAATTATTCGATCCCGGCCCGCAATGCGAAGCTGACCGATGCGTTCAAGGCGTATGTGAAGGCGAATCATCCGGATATTCGGGCGCTGATGCATTCGACGCCGAATGGGCATCCGTTTGCGATCAATCCGCGCCGGGTTTTTGACGTGGATGATGCCGAGCGGGAGCGGTTGTTCGAGGAGGGCTGGGCGGCCGGCGGGTTGCAGTTCCGGGCGGCGTTTGGCGATGTGCTGGTGGACCAGGCGGCGAATGACGAGGCGGCGGGGTTTATCAAGCGGAAGATCCGGGAGGTGGTGACGGACCCTGGTACGGCGGAGTTGCTGGCGGATATTGACCATCCGTTTGCGGCCAAGCGGCCGCCGATCGACAGCGAATATTTCGAGGCGTTCAACCGGGATAATGTTTCGCTGGTGGATGTGCGCAGCGATCCGATTGCCGAGGTGACGGCGACGGGGGTGCGGCTGGCGAGCGGGCGCGAGTTTGCGTTGGATATCATTGTGTTCGCGACCGGGTTTGATGCGATGACCGGGCCGTTGCTGCGGATGGATATTCGTGGGCGGGACGGGGTTCGGCTGGCGGATGTGTGGGCGGCGGGGCCGCAGACGTATCTTGGGTTGCAGGTGGCGGGGTTTCCGAACCTGTTCACCATGACCGGGCCGGGGAGCCCCTCCGTGTTGTGCAATATGCCGGTGGCGATTGAGCAGCATGCCGAGTGGATTGCCGATTGCATCGGGCATATGCGGGCGAACGGGATCAGGACGGTGGAGACGACGGCGGCGGCGGCGGAGGCTTGGGGGCGGGAGGTTGCGGATGCGGCGAATGCGACGCTGCTGCCGAAGGCTACGCATTCCTGGTATCTCGGGGCGAATGTGCCGGGGAAGCCGCGGGTTTTCATGCCGTATGCCGGGGGGATGGCGCGGTATCGGGCGCATTGTGCGGAAGTGGCGGCGGGGGGGTATCCGGGGTTTGTGATGGGTGGTTGATTTGATAGTGGAATGAAAACGGGCGCGGATCGGCGATCCGCGCAAGGCGGTTGTTGCGACGGATGGGGGCGCGGGGTGGCGGCGGGGCGCGGGCGTTTGATGGCGGTGGGACGGCGGGGATGCCGCGCTTGGGTGTGGGCGCGGGGCTTGGCGCCGGGGTGGTGACGGTGGTTTGGCGGGGGGTGGCGCGCTTGGTGGTGCGGGCGCTTGGGTGCGTACGGGGTTGCCGGGACGCGCGGTGGGTTCTGAGGCGGCTGGGTGCGCGCGTGGTGGGCGGTGTGATGGGGCGCGGCGTGGTGGGGTGCTGTGGCGGGAGATCGCCGGCGGTCCAGAGCAGGAAGACCTGTTCGAGCCGGCCGAAGATTCGGGCGAGGTAGGCCATGATGAGGGCGTGCAGGGCGGCCGGCAGCCAGCCGTGGGCGTCGTCCGCCTCGGCGGACTGCCGTAGTCTGGCTAGCTCCTGGGTCAGGGTGGGCGGCGTCGATGTCATGAGGGAAGTATACCCAATGCGGCGAATGGGTGCAACGGATTTTGTCGTAGTTAGTTATTTTTATTTTCGATGGACGGAGGCGGCGCGGGACGGCTAGGCTCGGGGCGGGGGCCGCAGAACCCCGACAGGAGGCCGCCATGAATGCGATTGCCGATCCGCGCCGCGAGGCGTTGCTGGCCGCCGCCGCCGGGCCGATTGAGGGGTTCGATGTCTCCAATCCGGCGCTGTACGAGCATGCGGCCTGGGGGCCGTATTTTGCCCGGATGCGGGCGGAGGCGCCGCTGCATTGGTGCGCCGATAGCCGGTTTGGGCCGTACTGGTCGCTGAGCCGCTACAAGGACATTCTGGCGACGGATTCCAATCATGGGCTGTTCAGCTCGGAGATCGGCGGCATCCAGGTGGTGGATCAGCCGAAGGAATTGGCACGGCCGAGTTTTATTCGCATGGACCCGCCGAAGCATGATGAGCAGCGCCGGGTGGTGCAGCCGATCGTGGCGCCGCAGAATTTGGCGAATATGGAGAAGCTGATCCGGGAGCGGACCTGCGCGGTGCTGGACTCGTTGCCGCGCGGGGAGGCGTTTGATTGGGTGCAGCTTGTGTCGGTCGAGTTGACGACGTTGATGCTGGCGACGTTGTTTGATTTTCCGTACGCGGATCGGGGCAAGCTGACGTACTGGTCGGATGTGGCGATCTGCGATGTGGCCGATCCCGAGGCGCCGGTGGCGAGCGAGGAGGCGCGGTTCGAGGTGTTGCGCGGGATGGCGGCGCATATGAGCGCGCTGTTCGACGAGCGGCGGAAGGCTCCGCCGCGGTTTGATTTGTTGTCGATGCTGGCGCATGGGGCGGCGACGCGGGACATGCCGCTGCGGGAATTCATGGGGAATTTGGCGCTGTTGATCGTGGGGGGGAACGATACCACGCGCAACTCGATGTCGGCCGGGTTGCTGGCGATGGTGGAGAACCCTGGCGAGTTGGCGAAGGTTCGGGGGGATGCCTCGCTGATCCCTGGGGCGGTGTCCGAAATTGTGCGCTGGGCGACGCCGGTGCTGCATATGCGGCGGACGGCGGTGCGGGATGTGGAGATGCACGGGCAGTCGATCCGGGCGGGGGACAAGGTGGTGATGTGGTACGTCTCGGGCAACCGGGATGATGGGGTGATCGAGGCGCCGGAGCGGTTCTGGATTGATCGGCCTCGGGTGCGGCAGCATTTGGCGTTTGGGTTTGGGGTGCATCGGTGTGTCGGTAATCGGCTGGCGGAGTTGCAGTTGCAGATTTTGTGGGAGGAGTTGTTGGTGCGGTTTTCGTCGATTGAGGTGCTGGGGGCGCCGAAGCGGCTGCACTCGAATTTTATCAATGGGATACGGTCGATGATGGTGCGGCTGTCGGGGTAGGCCGCCTCGATTCACCGCAAGAGCCCGATTCGGGGGTCTGATCGCTGCGACAGCTCTGTCGCAGCTTGCAATTTATTATTAATTTTTGGTTATGAATCCTTGAATCAGGGCTTCGGGTCACCTTCTAACTTCTAACCAAGCGGGAGCCAGATGGCTCCCGCTTGGTTAGAAGTTAGAAGGCCAAAAATAACGACTTAGCGTTAAGCGTTATCATTTGGCCGGGGCAATGCGTGGCGGACGCCGACGCAAATCCATATAATCGCGGTGACGGCGCTACTAGTGCGAACGGCCCGAAGTGGCGCTTCGGGCCGCCAGCAAGCGACAATGCGGGGTTCCCTAGACCTTCCCGCGTTGTGGGGGAACTGTTGCCTGTCCCAAGTGGGAAAGGCAACAGCCTTCCGTCACAGCGGTCTCGCGTGCAAATGGATAAAATCATGGCAAGCAAGAGCTACAATCGTCGACCGTCGCCCAAACTCAATTCGGCGGTTGCCGCCATTATCAAGAAGCGGATCAACTCGGGTGAGTTTCTGCATCGCATTGCTGCGGACTTTGACGTCAATCCCGGGCGGATCTCGGAAATCAAGACAGGGAAGCGTTTCGCCGAAGTGCCACCGGCACCTTAGCCGCAGGCTGGGGGAGGGGGCTCGGCCTCCTCTCCTCGCTTGCGCCAAGTGGGCTTAACTCGACTCTAGCTAAGAACTGGACTTAGGCCTGTGACCCGCCCTACGCGTATAGCTTGCGGGAGGGCGGGTTTCAGCCCGCATTTGCCCACGCCGCCATGGCTTGGCCATTCCCGGGGCGGGTATCACACATCGAGCATAAGCAGTTCCAGAGCAGCATTGCGGATGCTGTACGCAAGAAGTGGTGGAACGCCAAAGCGCATTCCACCCTACGAAGCGGTGAGGGTGGCGGGGGTTGGGTGAGTGGAAAAGTAAGGAAGAAGCGTGGGTCCTTCGCTTTGCTCAGGATGACGATGGGGGTAAGGTTGACCGTTGTTTTGGCTGCGCTTGGCGTGGTCGGAAGGAAGCCTGGATTGCTTCGCAAGGGCTCGCAATGACGGGTTTGATGGGGCCAGGTCTGGCGAGACCGCGGGCGTTCAAGTGAGTTGATGACGGTTATTTATATTCTTAAGTATTAAGGTCCAGGGGCTTGGCCCTTGGCGGGTCTGGGCGGAGCCCAGTCTTTGCTTTGTTTTAGGGGAAGCTGACGTTGCCGTACGGGTAGAATTTCGACAGGTCGGCGTGTTGGTAGGGCAGGCCGTCGAGGCGGGTGGTGCCGAGGAAGGGTTCGGGGGGTTCGACGAGGAGGATGGTTTGGGCGAAGCCGTTGTCGTCGAAGCCTCGGCGGAAGTGGACGCGGCTTTTGATGGCGAAGATTTGGAAGTCGGCGGGGTTGAAGCCGAATTGGCGGAGGTGGTCGAGTTCGATCACTTGGACGAGGTAGGGGCTGAGGCAGAGGACGTTGTTGCGGCCGAAGCTGATGTTGATCCAGCTTTGGCCGCCGGTGCGGCTGCGGCCTTGGCTGATGCTGTGGATTTTGCCGGTTACGCGGATTTTGGGGCCGGCGCTATCGTCGACTTCGCCGCCGACGAGCGCGTTGAAGGGGTCGCCGGGTTTGGCGCCTTCGGCGATTAGGCGGGTGACGAGGGCTTGGTCGGCGACGGTGGCGACGAGGGTGTTTTGTAGGTCTTGGGCGATGATTTCGGAGAGGAGCCAGGTGGCGT
>JANXSA010000525.1 GCA_025352915.1 Rhodospirillales bacterium
ACAGCAAATCAAACGCCGGATGGTCAAAACAGACATGCACATCCGGACGCATACCCGAGCTGCTCGATCTTGTCCATAACCTTGCAGTCAAAGAGCTCCGTGCGCAGCTGTACGCGCTCCTCCAGCACCGGCGCCATCGGCGCCACCATCGTGCATTGCATCGGCAGGGCAATGAAGAAATCCACTTGCCGAAATGCCCGCGCCCAGGGTTTGCCGCGCTTGATCCGCTCCACCAGCAGCACCATCGCCTGGTCCCCGGCCGCGCGCATGTCGACATGCGGATAGGTGCGGAACGGCACCAGCGCGTCGCAGCGCTCGACCATCTCCGCCGTCAGGTTGCAGTGCGGATCAAGCGAGATCGTCAGCGGCAGGTCACCCACGATCGCCCGCACCCGGCGCAGGATCTCCCCCTCCATGTCCGGGAAGCTATCGGCCACCGCCGCGCCATGCAGATCGAGATAGATGCCGTCCAGCGGACCCTTGTCCAAGGCGTTGGACAATTCGGCGATCATCAGCCCCATGATCCGCTCGAACGCCTCGTCCTGCACCGGCCCGGCGGGATTGGCGAAGCACCAGGCCAGCGGCACCAGCTCGATCCCCCCGATCCCCTCCGCCCGCTCAATGGCGCCGGCGATCGGCACCGAGGTCCCCTTCACCGCGGCGAATAGCGGCGCCCCAACCGTCAGCTTCGGAAACCCGCCCGGCTGCACGAAATCTTCATAGCGCGTCGGGCGCGGGGCGAAGGAGTGGCTTTCATGCATGAAGCCGCCAACGGCGATACGCAGGGTCATGGGCATGGTGTCCTGATCGAATGTATGCCGCATAATCGTCGGCGTTCATCCGTCCGCTGGCAAGGCCACTCATCGCCTTTCACGTCAAACCCGCCTAATCTGGCGGCAGAACAGGAGTCGACGATGAAGGCATTCTGGAACCCCGCCGAACTCATCCACGACCCGCAATTCTTCCTCCAGCGCGGCACGGTAAAGAAGAACTTCGAGGTCCCCGCCCGCGCCACCGCCCTGCTGGACGCCTGCCGCACCATGGGCCTGGCCATCACCGACCCCGGCGCCCCCGACCCGCTCGCCATCGCCACCGTCCACCCGCCCGATTACATCGACTTCCTGCGCGACGGCTGGAAAGCCTGGGAAGCCATGCCCGACCACGGCGCCGAGATGGTCGCCAACATCCATCCCGCCCCAGAAATGCTCGCCAATGGCGGCCGGCGCTCCGCCACCATCGTCGGCCAGCTCGGCTGGTACTGCGCCGACACCAACCCCTTCACCCGCGACACCTGGACCTCCGCCCAGGCCGCCGCCGCCGGCGCCATCGCCGCCGCCGACGAAGCCGCCGCCGGCCGTCACGCCTACGCCCTGGCCCGCCCGCCCGGCCACCATGCTTACGCCGCCCGCGCCGGGGGTCATTGCTACCTCAACAACGCCGCCATCGCCGCCGAACGCCTGCGCGCTAGCGGCGCCGCCCGCGTCGCCGTGCTGGACATCGACAGCCACCACGGCAACGGCACCCAAGGCATCTTCTGGCACCGCGACGACGTCTTCTTCGCCTCCGTCCACGGCGACCCGAATGGCTATTACCCCTGGTATGTCGGCCATGCCTCCGAGCGCGGCGAAGGCCCCGGCGCCGGCCACAATCTCAACCTCCCCCTCGCCCGCGGCACCGGCGACGAAGTCTGGCTCGCCGCCATCGCCACCGCCCTGCGCGAAATCCGCCGCCACGGCGCCGAAGCCCTGGTGATCAGCCTGGGCATGGACGCCAGCCGCGACGAACCGCTGCACTTCCTGGACATCACCGAAGACGGCTTCGCCCGCGCCGGCACCGCCATCGCCGCCACCAGCCTCCCCTGCGCCATCGTGCAAGAAGGCGGCTACAACCTCGAAGCCCTCGGCCGCCTGCTCCCGCGGTTCCTGGCCGGCTTTGGGGGGTAGGGGCTGGGGCGAAGCAAGCAAGGCGAGGGCTCTGCCCTCGACCCGCTGGGGCCTGAGGCCCCAGACCCCCATCT
>JANXSA010000103.1 GCA_025352915.1 Rhodospirillales bacterium
CGGCCGGCGCCGGAACTCCGGCCCAACTGGTTACATTATTACAACAAACTGGCTTTGGCCCGTCGCGGGTCCATCTGCTCGAAGCACTCGGCGGACCTGGAGAACGTGTTCGCGAGCTTACCGCCGATGCCGATCTGCCGAACGACATAGCCGCGTTGAACCTTCTTGGTATCGAGGTTGCGGTATTACCGGGTGCCCGGATCATCCCGCTGGCCACCGGCCTGCCGGACGACGCGTTTGAACATGACGGCCAGATCACCCGTCGCGAAATCCGCGCGATGACGCTGTCGGCGCTGGCGCCCCGGCGCGGCGAATTGCTGTGGGACATCGGCGCGGGTTCGGGTTCGGTATCCATAGAATGGATGCTGCGGCATCCCGCCAACCGCGCAATCGCCATCGAGCAGAACCCTGAACGGGCGGCGCGCGCTGTTCGCAACGCACTGTCTTTGGGGGTGCCGGCATTGCAGGTGCTGACCGGCGCGGCACCCGCAATGCTGGACCGCCTGCCCTCGCCCGACGCAGTGTTCATCGGCGGTGGCGGGGGAAACGCAGGCGTGCTGCCGACCGCATGGGGTGCCTTGAAGCCGGGTGGCCGCATTGTGGTGAACGCGGTCACCATAGAAACCGAAGCATTGCTGTTCCAGGCTGTCCAGGAGCATGGCGGAACGCTGACCCGGCTATCGGTGGAACGACTGGACACCATCGGTCGCCTGCATGCGTTCCGCCCGGCAATGCCGGTTACCCAATGGGCGGCTGTGAAACCATGATCGTTGCAGGAATAGGCTGCCGACGCGGCTGCCCTGCCGAGGAGATTATTGCCCTGGTTCAGCGTGCATCTGATTTGTCCGGCTGCAAGCCCGATTGCCTGGCCACCGCGGACTTCAAGGCCGACGAGGCCGGATTACAGGGCGCTGCATTCGTTCTCGGTCTGCAACTACGCAGCATCGGGCCGGCTGACCTGACGGCGGCCCAACCTAGGTGCATCACCCATTCAGCGCAGGTGCAGGCCGCAACTGGCGCAAGCTCGGTTGCGGAGGGATGCGCGCTCGCCGCGGCCGGTCCGAATAGCCGGTTACGTCTGCCGCGCATTGCCAGTCCCAGCGCCACCTGCGCCATCGCGGTTTCCCCATGACCGTGCATTTCATCGGCGCCGGGCCCGGTGCCGCCGACCTGTTGACATTGCGCGGCCGCGATCTGCTGGCGAGTTCCCCGGTATGCCTTTACGCGGGGTCGATCGTGCCGCCCGAGATGCTGGCGCATTGTCGGCCGGGCACGCGGCTGGTCGATACCGCATCGATGGACCTTGATGGTATCGAAGCCGAATATGTTTCAGCCCACACAGCCGGCCAGGATGTCGCACGGCTTCATTCGGGCGATCTTTCGATCTACAGCGCCGTCGCCGAACAAATCCGCCGGCTGGAACGCCATGCCATCCCCTACACCCTGACCCCAGGAGTGCCGGCTTTCGCCGCTGCCGCGGCAGCACTCGGACGGGAACTTACATTGCCGGAAGTCGCGCAGAGCGTCGTGCTTACCCGCATGTCGGGCCGCGCTTCCAGGATGCCGACAGCCGAAACGCTTGCTGCGTTTGCAGCGACCGGCGCCACGCTTGCCATTCACCTGGCAATCCACGCGCTGGAACAGATGGTTACGGAACTGCTGCCGTTCTATGGTGCCGATTGTCCGGTGGCGATCGTCGCCCGGGCCAGTTGGCCGGACCAACGCATCCTGCGCGGGCGGCTCGGCGATATCGTCGGGTTGCTGGAAGCTGATCCGATCAAGCGCACGGCGCTTGTACTGGTCGGGCCCGCCTTGGCCACCGATGATTTCCGCGACAGCGCGCTGTACGATCCGGGCTATCAACGCCGTTTTCGCGGTGCCCCATGAACCCGCTGGAAATCCGCTCGGCCGGCCAACGCGCCGGTGGCATCGAACAACACGACCTCCAAAGCCACGCCGGAGCCGGCCAGCACGTCCGCGCCGGTTTGCCACGCCTGCGCCGCGACCGTGTCGCCCAACGCAATCCCCTCGTTGGCCGCCAGTCCGAATACCTCCGCCACGGTATTGGCATGGATGATCCGATCGGACAGCGCCGCGGAACCGCCGGCCAAGACGGCAAGGGCGGCCAGATCCACCGCCCCGCGCTTGGAATGCAGATCGAGCCGCCCCTGTGCCAGCTTGGTCATCTTTGCGACGCCACCGGCGATTGTCACGCGGGCA
>JANXSA010000529.1 GCA_025352915.1 Rhodospirillales bacterium
CTCCGCCTGCACGTCAAGCGCATGTTCATCACCGACCGCGCCGAACTATTGCCCCCCTGGCTCCGCTTCGTCCAAGGCGTCGTCGACACCGAGGACCTGCCGCTGAACGTCTCCCGCGAAATGCTGCAATCCACCCCCGTCCTCGCCCGCATCCGCCGCGCCGTCACCAACCGCGTCCTCACCGAACTCAAAACCCAGGCCAAAAACCCCGAAGCCTACGCGAAAATCTGGGAAAATTTCGGCCCCCTCATCAAGGAAGGCGCCTGGGAAGACAACGACCACCGCGCGGACATCGCCCCCCTCCTGCGCTTCGCCAGCTCCTCGCCGCAGGAGCAGGGCCAAGAATCCCTCACCTCCCTGCCCGACTACGTCTCCCGCATGAAACCCGGCCAGGAATCCATCTACTTCCTCACCGGCGACAACCTCGACACCCTGCGCCGCTCCGCCCAACTCGAAGGCTTCACCGCCCGCGGCATCGAAGTCCTCCTGATGGCGGACCCGATCGACGCCTTCTGGCCCGATCGCCTGGACAGCTTCGAATCCAAAAAACTCCGCAGCGTCACCCAAGGCGCCGAAGACCTGGCCAAAATCGCCCCGCTCGAAGCCCCCCAAGGCGAACCCGCCGAAACCGAAGCCCTCATCGCCGCCCTCAAAACCGCCCTCGGCACCGAAGTCTCCGACATCCGCACCACCGACCGCCTGGTCAACAGCGCCGTCGTCCTCGCCGCAGGCCTCGGCCAAGACCTGCAAATGCAACGCCTCCTCCGCCGCGCCGGCCGAGCGGGAATGACCAGCGCCCCCGTCCTCGAACTCAACCCCCGCCACCCCCTGATCGCCGCCCTCGCTGCGCAGGCCGCCGCCGAAACCGACATCACCGCCAGCGCCAACATGCTGCTCGACCTCGCCCGCATCCAGGACGGCGACGCCCCCCGAGATCCCGCCAGCTTCGCCCGCGAAGTCGAAACCCGCCTCGCCGAAGCCTTGGCGCAACCCGGCATGAGCAAAGCATAAGCTTCAAGCCAAAAGACCAGACGAAGGAAAAAATCTTCTTTTTGTGAACAAAAAGAAGCAAAAAAACTTTATCCATTTGCCCTCATCCCGCACGATACGACTGACGCACGCCCCCTCTCCCAACACGCCAGCCGCAGCGCAACAACACCTCGCCGCTCAAACGGATAAAGTTTTTTTGCTTCTTTTTGTTCACAAAAAGAAGAATCTTCCCTTCCCCACTTGTTACCCAACCAACCGAATCACAACTCCGTGACTCGCCCGCCGGATTACCGGATTTTTAGAAACATTTCGCCATTCGCATTCGCAACGAGGTTGTATTGCCCGCCCCCCGGTGCCATGTCTGGTTGCCGAACGATGCGCCACCGTGGGTGCCGATCGTGGCTCTAGGAGTGTGGTCATGACCGACCAGGACGTGCCGTTCGCCGACGACAACCCCCAAGCAAAACCGCTCCACATCGTCCGGCCAGACGCGCTCGACGCATGGCTCGCCGCACGCAAGCCGGCCCAAGCCGCCTTCCTGCGCGACAGCGCCTTCACCGGCCAGGCCACCGAACTGCGCCTTCTGCCCGGTCCCGCCGGCGTCGAGGCCGCCGTGCTCGGCATCGGCCGTGATCGGTCCGCATTTGCATTCGGTGGCCTTGCCTTCGCCCTGCCCGAAGGCGACTGGAAACTCACCCCCGGCGATTACAACCCCGCCGCCGCCACCCTCGGCTTCGGCCTCGGCGCCTATCGATACACCGAATTCCGCGCCCCCAAGCGCCCCCCCGCCCGCCTGGTCGCCGATCAAACCGCCGCCCGCGCCATCTCCCAAACCCGCGCCGCCTGGCGCGTCCGCACCCTCATCAACACCCCGGCCAACCTGCTCGGCCCCGCCGAACTCGCAGCCAGCGCCGCCGCCCTCGCCGCCGCCCACAACGCCACCTGCACCCTGACCCAGGGCGCCGACCTCGACCGTGAATACCCCACCATCGCCGCCGTCGGCGCCGGCTCCGACCGCCCCCCCGTCGTCGCCACCTTCCGCTGGAGCGGCAGCAAGGCTGCCGCTGACGCACCACTGGTCTCGCTCTGCGGCAAGGGCGTCGTCTTCGACACCGGCGGCTACGACCTCAAGCCCTCCTCCGCCATGCTGCGGATGAAAAAGGACATGGGTGGTGCCGCCAACATCCTCGGCCTCGCCGCCATGCTGATGGACGCCGACCTGCCGATCCGCCTCGTCGTGCGCATCGGCTGCGTCGAAAACTCAGTTTCCGGCCGCGCCATGCGCCCGCTCGACGTCATCCGCACCCGCCGCGGCCTCTCGGTCGAAATCGGCAACACCGACGCCGAAGGCCGCCTCGTCCTGTGCGACCTCCTCGCCGAAGCCTCCGACGAAAAACCCGCAATCCTGATCGACTGCGCCACCCTCACCGGCGCCGCCCGCGTCGCCGTCGGCCCGGACATCGCGCCCTACTTCACCAACGACGAATCCTGGGCCGCCGCCCTGGACGCCGCCGCCGCCGCCACCCACGACCCCGTCTGGCGCCTGCCCCTGTTCGACGGCTACGACCCCTGGCTCGACAGCCCGATCGCCGACCTCAACAACGTCTCCTCCAAGCCCCAGGCCGGCGCCATCGTCGCCGCCCTCTACATGCGCCGCTTCCTCGCCCCCAACACCCCCTGGCTCCACTTCGACCTCTATGCCTGGAACGACTCCAACCGTCCCGGCCGTCCCGAAGGCGGTGAAATCCAGGCCATGCGCGCCCTCTGCGCCGCCATCGAAACCAAACTATCCCCCGCCTGACGCCAAACGGCCGCCGCACCACATTCACCCAGAAAAAGGACCATCCCATGGCCGCCACCCCCGCTCCCGACAACCTCGTCGGCGTCCTGCGCGACACCGTCGTCGCCCTCGTCCGCCGCGACGGCCCGGACCTCTCCGCCCGCCAGCTCGGCGTCTTCCTCACCTGCTACCTGCAGGAAGGCGCCCACACCGTGCGCGGCCTCGCCGCCGAACTGAACGTCTCCAAACCCGCCATCACCCGCGCCCTGGACCGCCTCGGCGAACTCGACCTCGTCCGCCGCAAAGTCGACCCGATGGACCGCCGCTCCGTCCTGGTCCAACGCACCCTCAAAGGCACCGCCTTCCTGCGCGACCTCCGCGGCATCATGTCCGAAGCCCACGCCACCGTCCGCAAAACCGCCGCCGCCGAGCCCACCAAGAAAGTCGCTAACGGTTAAGGCAAGAATCTTCTTTTTGTGAACAAAAAGAAGCAAAAAAACCTCATCCACTTGCTTCTTGCTTCCCTCCCGCCGCTTGCGGGGGGAGCCGGAGGGGGGCAATCCAAACACCCCGCCGCATCACTTGACCCCACCCAACGATTAAAGTTTTTTTGCTTCATTTTGTTCACAAAAAGAAGAATCCTT
>JANXSA010000145.1 GCA_025352915.1 Rhodospirillales bacterium
CAAAAATTTAACAAATATCCTCTCGCTCCTCCGATATCCGTTAGTTATTATCCAACCCAATGAAGACCCCGTCCCCCGGGTTGGCCGCCCAGTTGGCCCAGCTTCACCATGCCCCTTTGGGGCGGGAGAAGTGTGCCTGGGTCCCGGCGGCCGTGCATGACCTGATCATCACCTGGCTCACCCGCATTTTCGCCAGCCTGGAGCAACTCGTCCGCCTATGGCAGGCCGGCCAACTTCCCCCGCCCCCCATCCGCACCGCCGTGCCGCGCACCGATCGCCAGAACGCCCCCCGACAAGCGCGTCGCCCGGCACCGCGCCGCCGCGCCGCAAGGCGCGCGACGCATCGCGTCCGCGCGCTCATTCCCTGTCATGCGCCGATGTGGTCGTCTGACCAGGCACCACGCCCAGCCATCACTGCGCGCACCCGCCCGCGTCCCGCGCGCGATCCGCCGCCCGCGCACCAAATCCTGCGCTGAAAACCCGCCGTTGCGGGATCGCGCAACCGTGCCTGTAGTCATTACTAATAGGTAATAACTAACCCTCGAACACCCGCGCCGCCGCCATCATCGCCCGCACCTTCTCGGTAATCTCCAACCCCGCCTTCACCTGCGCCTCCATCGCCGCCTCCGCCACCCGGATGCGTCCCAGCGTCGCCAGCACCTCGACGGCGCGCGCGTGCGGCACCACCACCACCCCATCGGCATCACCGATCACGATATCGCCTGGGCAGACATAGACCCCGCCCACCACCACCGGCGCCCCCACCGTGCCCGGCCCGTTCAGCGCCGGCGAATTCGGGTTGATGCCACGCGCAAACAGCGGCAGCCCGGTCGCCACGATGCCGGCCCGGTCACGCGCCAGCCCATCGGTGACAAACGCCGCCACGCCCTTGTTCTTCATCATCCCCGCGGCGAGATCGCCGATCACCGCGGTCGCGGTAAAACTGTCGCAGCCCAGCATGATCACATCGCCCGCCTGCGCCTCCGCCAGCGCCCCGAACATCGCCGCAATGTCGGCCGGATACGCCCACGCCGTCAGCGCCGAGCCACAGAACACCCCATTGCCGGGATCGAGCGGCTTGATCTGCCAGTCCACCGCCCCGCGCCCCTCCATCGCGTCGCAGACATGCGAGGTCTGCGCTCCCCGGAACGCCGCCACCAGCGCGGGGTCCGCCCGTTTCCAGCCACGATGAATGGTCAGCATCGGCGGATTATCGATCATGGCTCTGCCCTTATTGCCGCGGCGCGAAAGGATTGGTCCAGCCCGGCCGCCCGCCGCCGCTGGCCTTGGGCGGAAACGCCCGTGCGAGGTAGTCGAGGATCGGATCAAGATCGTCTTTGTCCAGTTGCGGCATGTTGTGCCGCTGCACCATCCACTTCAGCGACTCGTCCCACTGAACCCGGGTCATCCCCTGCGAGGCGACGATGCGGAAGCTATGGCACGAACCACAGAACGCCACCGCCTCCTCCCGCCCCGGCGCGTCGGGAAAATCGGCCGGATCGCTCTGCGCCCAAGCCGGCCCGGCCAGCAGGAGGAGTATTACGAACAGCCTCACCCGACCATCACCGCCATGCGGTTGATCGGATTGGCCCCATAGCCCTGTGGATTCCAGTTCGCCGCCACGATCGGCTGGCTGACCCCGTTGCGATCGGTCGCCCGCGACCAGACCTCATAGTATCCGTCGCTCGAAACCGGCATCGAGTGGGTCCAGCGCACCCAGTCGAACGGATTGCGCGGCGCTGCCATCGAAGCCGTCTGCCACGTCTGCCCGTAATCCAAAGAGACATCGACCCGCGCCACCCCCACCGAACTGCCCCAAGCCGCCCCCCGCAACGCCAGCCGCCGGGTTCCCGCCGCCAGCCGCGTGCCGTTCGCCGGCGCGGTCACGATGCTGCGGATCGGCATGGCCTCCATGTCACGAAAGCTTTTGCCGTCATTGCTGCTGCCCGGAACGATCGGCGTCACCGGCACCCGATACGAAGTCCCCCCCATGCCCGCCCCGTCATGCGGCGTGCTGCGCACAACGATGTTGCTCAACCACTTGGTCGACAGCGACCCCGGCCAGCCTGGCACCAACAGCCGCACCGGCCCGCCATGGATATGCGACAAGGGCTGCCCGTTCATCCCCCACACGATCATCGTGTGCGGGTCCATCGACTTGCTCAGCGGATTGCCCCGGCTGATCGCCCGCTTCTCCGGATCGCCCGACAGATGCGGATCGGTGCCCCAGCTACCGGTAAACTTCGCGCTGTCCTTCAACCCGGCGGCGGCCAGCACATCGGCCAACTTGACCCCGGTCCACTCGGCACAGCCGGCGCCGCCATTGGTCCACTGGTTGCCACGCCCCGGCGGCACAAAGAACGACCGCCCATTGCCGCCGCACTCCATGACCATCCGGTGCGTCTGCGCCGGGAAACGCTGCTTCAGCTGCCCCAGGCTCAGTTCCAGCTTCGCGTTGACCTCACCCTCGACGGTGATCTTCCAGCCGTCGGGATTGGTGGCTTCGTCGGGCATGCCGCCGTTGTTGCGGACAAAGAATTTGTCGGTCGGCGTGGTATCGTCATCGAGCAGATGCTCGGGTGTCTCGGCGACCAGCGGCTTGTCACCCAACAGGGCGAGATCCTTGTGTTTGCCAGGATGGTTGAACACGGCGGCCTCCTTCGGTTGCGCAGATGCAGCGGCAAACAGGCCGGGAAGCTGCGGCGCGATGATGCCCAACGCCGCAAGCCCCGCGGTGCCGCGCAGAAGACTCCGCCGGCCCGCCTTGATGCCATTCGGGTATGTGGTCACGACATGTCCCCTATGCAATCCAATGCGTTCATTCACCGCCGCTCGAAATCGGTCCGCTCGATGACCGGCAGACCCTGGAGATAGCGCCGCAGACAGTCGAGCCCCATCTCCACCGCCCCCAGCCGGATCCACTCGCGCCCGCCCAGGATGCGCGCCCGCCGCACCACCGTGTCACCCTCGCGCCCGACGGCGACCCAGATGGTCCCACCGAGATCCATCCGGTCGGCGCCCTCATCCAGGTCGATCAGCACCGCCAAGGCATGGCTCGCCCCGGCATGCTCCCGTGCCGCCGCAGCAACCTCGGCGGCAATCGCTTCGCTGTACTCGCCGATATCCAGGTGCAGCGGCAGTCCGAGTGCCTCGAACACTTGCCCCCGCTCGCGCGCCACGATGCCGCGCCGGAACACTGCCTCCGCCCCCGGCAGATGCGCCAGCCGCATGGCGATATGCCCGGAGGTGAAGGTCTCCACCACCGCCAGCCGGCCGCCGGCCGCCGCCAGCCCGGCATTGACCACGCCCTCCAGCGATTGATCGTCCTCGCAGATAATGAAATTGCCCAGGCGTTCGCGGATCTCGGCATCGACCGGGGCCAGCTTGGCGGCGATGTCGGCGGCGTCTTTGCCGCGAATGGTCAGCTTAGTCTCGATCTGCGGGTAATGGGCGCGGAAGCCGAGCTTCACCCCGCCGGTCGGGTCGAGGTCCTCGATGCCCTGCAACAGGCTGTCGATATGCGATTCGCCCAGGCCGTAGCCGTGGTAGCGCTTGAGCCGGATGGCGGTCGGCGCACCGCTGCGGGCCAACAGGCGCGGGATGATCTGTTCCTCCAGCATCCGGCGCAGTTCGCGCGGCACGCCGGGGGTGAAGAAGAACCTCGCCTTGCCGATATCCAGAGCGAAGCCGCAAGCCGTGCCGATCGGGTTGTCGACCATCTCCGAGCCGACCGGCAGCATCGCCTGTTTGCGGTTGTTCGGCGGCATGGTGCGGCCGCGGCGGGTGAAGAAGCCTTCCATGGTCTCAAGCCAGGCTTCGTGCAGTTCCAGTTCCACGCCGGCGGCTAGGGCGGCGATCTCCTGGCTGAGGTCGTCGACCGTCGGGCCGAGGCCGCCATTGACGATGACGATGTCGGCCCGGCCGGCGGCGAGGTGAAAGGCACTGAGCAGGGTGTGGCGGTCATCGCCGACGGTGGTGCCCCAGACGACGGACAAGCCGACATCCTCCAGCTTCTGGGTCATGTAGCTGAAATTGGTGTTGACGATCTTGCCGGTCAGCACCTCGTCGCCGGTGCAGATGATCTCAATGCGCACGCCGTGTCTCCCGTCATTCGTCACGGCATTAGAGGATCAGCCCGTCAGTTCGGCAATGGCACCTTTCCACGCTTCGATCGTCTGCTTCACGTCGGCATCGGTATGGGCGACGCTGACATAATATTTGCTCTCGCCCTTCATGATGCCGCGTTTGCGCAAGGCGGCGTTGAAGCGCCGCTGCATGTCGGTGTCGCCCTTGAGCGTGCCGCGATAGTCGCGGATCGCGTCGCGGGTGAAGACGACGTCGAACAGCACGGGTTCGCCGATCACCTGGGCCGGCAGGCCGGCGGATTTCAGCAGCTCGGCCAGCGTTCCCATCAGCTCCCGCCCCGTGGCGAAGACGCGCTCGTAGGTGCCGGGCTGTTTCAGGACTTCCAGGGTGGCCAGGCCGGCCACCGAGGCGACCGGGCTGGCCGACAGGGTGCCGACCTGCATCAGGAAATCCTCGTCGCCGACCACCGCCCGGTCGAAATGCGCCATCATGTCAGCGCGTCCGGCGATGGCAGCCAATGCGAAGCCGCCGCCCATGATCTTGCCCAGCGTGCACAGGTCCGGGGTGACGCCGTAGTACTCCTGGGCGCCGCCATAGGCGAAGCGGAAGCCGGTGACGACTTCGTCGAAGATCAGCGGGATGCCGTGTTCGGCGGTGATTTTCCGCAGGCCCTGGAGGAAGCCGGGGGCAGGGGGGATCAGGCGCTGGAAGGGTTCCACGATCACGCCGGCGAGGTCGTCCTTGTGCTCGCGGATCAGGCTTTCGACCATGGCGAGGTCGTTGAACGGGGCGACCAGCATGGTGTCCTGGATGGCGCGCGGGATGCCGGCCGAGTCAGGAACAGGGTAGGGGAAGTTGCCCGGGCGCTTGGGGGCGAGGGACATCAGCGAGAAATCGCTCATGCCGTGATAGCCGCCCTCGAATTTCAGGATCTTGTCCTTCTTGCGGAAGGCGCGGGCGACGCGCATCGCGTAGAGATCGGCTTCGGTGCCGGTGCAGACGAAGCGGACCTGTTCGGCACAGGCCATGGCGGCGACGATTTCCTCGGCGAGCTTGATGCCGTGGCGGTTGTTGGCGAAATAGGTGGTGCCGAGCGGGATTTGCGCCTGGACCGCGGCGGTCACATCCGGGTGGGCGTGGCCGATGAACATCGGGCCGGAGCCGAGCAGGAAGTCGACGTATTCGCGGCCCTCCTCGTCCCAGACGCGGCCGGCGCGGCCCTCGCGGATCATCGTCTCGGCCGGCAGGTTGCCGAAGCTGCCGCCGGGCATCACGCGCCGTGCGGTGTCGATGAAGCCCTGGGTGGCGGTGGTGTCCATGGTGCGGGTCCTGCGGCAGAGGGAGGCCGATGCTAGCCGGGTGCCGCATGCGCGCCAAACGGATAAAAGTTTTTTGGTTCTTTTTTTCAAAAAAGAACAAGCGCTTCTTTTTGAAAAAAGAAGCAAAAACTTTTACACGTTTGCTAGGCTTGGGGGCAGCCGGGAAGGATTGCGTTCTCTTGGACCAGAGTGTTCTCGCCGACCCCGCCGGGCGGGCGCGGCTGTTGGCCCCGGCGATTGCCGGCGCGGCGGATACGATCGAGCAGACCAGGCGCATTCCGGGCGATCTGCTGGCGCGCCTGCACGAAGCCCGGCTGTTCCGGCTGTTGCTGCCGCGCTCGGCGGGGGGCGAGGAGGTGGCGCCGTGGGTGTTCCTGGCGGCGGTGATGGAGGTTGGCCGCGCCGATGCCTCGGTGGCGTGGAATGTGTTTGTCGGCAATTCCTCGGCGCTGATCGCGTCGTTCATCCCGCTGGAATCGGCGCGCGTGATTTATGCCGATCCCGCCGCGGTGATCGCCTGGGGGCCGCCGAATGGGTGCCAGGCCCACGCGGTGACGGGCGGGTATCGCGTGTCCGGGCGGTGGGATTTCGCCAGTGGCAGCCGGCAGGCGACGTGGATGGGGGCGCATTGCCAGGTGGTGGAGGCCGATGGGTCGCTGCGGTTGAACCAGTTGGGGCGGGCGGCGATCAGGACGCTGTTGTTCCCGGTCGAGCAGGCGGTGTTGCACGATACCTGGAACACCATCGGGCTGCGCGGCACGGCGTCGGATTCATATTCGGTGGATGGGGTGTTCGTGCCGGAGGCGTTCAGCGGCACGCGCGAGGACCCGTCGCTGCGGCGCGATGCTGGCCGGACCTATGCTTTTCCGATGCAGGGTCTGTATGCCGTGGGGGTGGCCGCGGTGGCGCTGGGGACGGCGCGGGCGATGCTGGATGCCTATATGGACCTGGCCGGGCGCAAGGTGCCGCGCGGGTTGAAGCGGCTGGCGGACAGTGCGGTGGTGCAGGCGGAAGTGGCGCGGCATGAGGCGCGGCTGGGGGCGGCGGAGGCCTATCTGCGGATGACGCTGCGGGAGATCTGGGACGGGGTGGCGGGCGAGGAGATCATTGCCATCCCCGATCGGGCGCGGGTGCGGCTGGCCTGTGCCCATGCGATCCAGACGGCGTCGGAGGTGGCGGATTTCGCCTACAAGGCGGCGGGCACCGACGCGATCGTGCCGGGCTCGGCGTTTGAGCGGCGGTTTCGCGATATCCATACGGTGACGCAGCAGATCCAGGCGCGGGTGGCGCATTTCGAGGCGGTGGGGCAGGTGCTGCTGGGGGTGCATGAGGGGATGTTCTACTGAGGCCAGGCTTTGACTTGGATCAATGCGCGGCGGCCCTGGTCAAGCAAAGGTGTGCTCCACGCAGTGGAGGTCCATGGCCATGACTTCAGGTGAACAGATCTATCTCGTCATCGTGCTTGCCACATTTGGCGGCTTCGGGCTTTGGGTGGCGTACAACACGTGGCGCTACGACCGCAGCCAGGCTGGCCGGCCCGAGGCGCGGCGCCATGAGCCGGCGCACCACATGGTTGGTGCCAGCGCTGATTGATCCCCCGCGATCGCACTGATGCCGGGGGCCTTCCGTTGGGAGGCCCTCTTTTTTTTGGCTATTCGACGGTGACGGATTTGGCCAAGTTGCGCGGCTGGTCGACGTCGGTGCCTTTGAGCAGGGCGACGTGATAGGCCAGCAACTGGACTGGGATGGCGTAGAGGATCGGGGCGACGAAGGGGTCGACCTTTGGCAGGATGATGACGTCGACGGAGATGCTGCGGAGTTTTTCGGCGCCCTCGGCGTCGCTCAGAACGATCACCTGGCCACCGCGGGCGGCGGCTTCCTGGACGTTGGAGGCGGTTTTCTCGAAGAGCGGGCCGCTGGGGGCGATGGCGATGATCGGGACGTTCTTGTCGATCAGGGCGATCGGGCCGTGCTTCATTTCGCCGGCGGCGTAACCTTCGGCGTGGATGTAGCAGATCTCCTTGAGTTTTAGCGCGCCTTCCAGGGCGATGGCGTAGTTGGCGCCGCGGCCGAGATAGAGCACGTCGCGGGCCTCGGCGACGCGGCGGGCGACGCGCTGGATGGCGGCCGGGTTGTCCAGGACCTCGGCGGCGGCGGCGGGGACGGCGAGCAGGGCTTGGGTCAGGGCGGCTTCGCGGGTGGCGTCGATGGCGCCGCGGGCGCGGGCGACGGCGATGGCGAAGCAGGCCAGGACGGTGAGCTGGGCGGTGAAGGCTTTCGTCGAGGCGACGGCGATTTCTGGCCCGGCGACGGTTTGCAGGACGGCGTCGGAATAGCGCGCCATGGTGCTTTCGGGGACGTTGACCACCGCCAGCACCGGCATGGCCTGGGATTTCATGTAGTTCAGCGCGGCGATGGTGTCGGCGGTCTCGCCGGACTGGCTGACCAGCAGGCCGAGGCTGCCGGGGATGGTTGGCGGCTCGCGGTAGCGGAATTCGCTGGCGACATCGACATCGGCGGGCAGGCGGGCGATTTCCTCGATCCATTGGCGGCCGGCCAGGGCGGCGAAATAGGCGCCGCCGCAGGCGCTGAGGCTGACGCGGGTGATTGCGGTGATATCGAACGGCAGCGGAGGGAGGCGGACGGCGCGGGTGGCGGGGTCGACCATCTGGTGCAGGGTGTCGCCGATGACGCCGGGGTGTTCGTGGAGTTCTTTTTCCATGAAGTGGCGGTAATTGCCCTTGCCGACCAGGGCGCCGGACAGGGCAGTGAGCTTGATTTCCCGGGTAATCTCGGCGTTGCTGGCGTCGAAGAATTTCGCGCTATCGCGGCTGAGCACAGCCCAGTCGCCGTCGCGCAGGAAGGCGATGCGGCGGGTCAGCGGGGCGAGGGCCAGGGCGTCCGAGCCGATGAACATCTCGCCCTCGCCGAAGCCGACGGCCAGGGGGGCACCGTGGCAGGCGCCGACCAGGAGTTCCGGGTGGCAGGCGAAGACCATGGCGAGCGCGTAGGCGCCTTCGAGGCGGGCCAGGGCGGCGCCGGCGGCTTCGATGGGGGCCATGCCGCGGCGCAGGTTGAGGTCGACGAGCTGGGCGACCGTTTCTGTGTCGGTTTCGCTGGTGAAGGTTTGGCCGGCGGCTTCGAGTTCGGCGCGCAGTTCGGCGTGGTTCTCGATGATGCCGTTATGGACCACGGCGACAAGGTCGGTGCCGTGGGGGTGGGCGTTGCCGATGGTGGGGGCGCCGTGGGTGGCCCAGCGGGTGTGGCCGATGCCGGTGGTGCCGGACAGCGGCATCGCGTCCAGCGCATGGGTCAGGTTGATCAGCTTGCCCTCGGCGCGGCGCCGCTCGATATGGCCGTTGACCAGGGTCGCGATCCCGGCGCTGTCATAGCCC
>JANXSA010000171.1 GCA_025352915.1 Rhodospirillales bacterium
GCCTGTTTGTCGAGATGCGCGTCGATGCCGATGGCGGCAAGGTTTCGCACCGCTTCGGCCGAGGCCTGATGCGCAGCGCCGCGCGCCTGACCTACGAACAGGTCCAGGCAGCGCATGACGCGAATGACGACCTCGGCCTGCCGATCCCGCCGCTCTATGCCGCCTTCCGCGCCCTGCTCGGCGCAAGGCTGGCGCGCGGCACGCTGGATCTCGACCTGCCGGAGCGCAAGGTCGTGCTCGGCGAAGACGGAAAAGTCGCCTCCGTCGCGCCGCGTCCGCGCCTGGACAGCCATCGGCTGATCGAGGAATTCATGGTGCTCGCAAATGTCTGCGCCGCCGAGGAACTCGAACGCCTGCACCGCCCCTGCGTCTACCGCGTCCACGCCCCGCCCACCGAGGAGAAGCTCGCCAATTTGCGCATCTTCCTGCGCGGTTTCGACATCTCGCTGCCCGCCGGCGACCAGGTGCACCCGCGCGATCTCCTGGGCGTCCTGAAAAAGGTCGAAGGCACCGAGCACGCCCCACTGGTCAACGAGGTGATGCTGCGCAGCCAGTCCCAGGCCGCCTACGACATCGAGAATATTGGCCATTTTGGCCTCGCCCTGGCGCGCTACGCCCATTTCACCAGCCCGATCCGCCGCTACGCCGATCTGCTGGTCCACCGGGCCCTCATCACCGGCCTGCGACTCGGCGCCGGCGGGCTCGCCGAAGACGAGATTCCCGGCCTTCCGGACGCCTGCGAACACATCACCGCCACCGAAAGACGCGCCGCCCTGGCCGAACGTGACGCCATCGACCGCTATCTCGCCGCTTTCATGGCCGATAAGGTCGGTTCGCTGTTCGCAGCACGCATTTCCGGCGTGACCCGGTTCGGGCTTTTCGTCACAGTAGCGGATAATGGCGCCAGCGGTCTGGTGCCGATTTCCTCGCTGTCGGACGATTTCTGGATGCACGACGAAGCGACCCACACCCTGACCGGCCGGCACGGCGGCTTCGTCTTCCGCCTGGCCCAGGAGGTCGAGGTGCGGCTGGCCGAGGCCAGCCCGGTGACCGGCGGATTGATCTTCCAGATCATGCAGGGCAACAGCCGCCCGGCCGGACGATTCGTCCGCTCCACGCAAACCAGGGGGCGCCAGCGGCACCGGTGACTCACGCATGGGTCCTGCTGGTATTCCTGGGACTTGTGGCGTCGTTCGATCACGCCGCCCGCGCTGAACCGTTCTCCAACACGCCAACCCTGAGCCAGGCCCTGGTCGCCCAGGTCACCACCACCGCCTTCGACTTCATGGCGCCGCGCACGCTGGAGCCAATCCCGATCCCGCAAATGGCGCTGTGGGGCCTGCGCGGCCTCACCACGCTCGACGCTCGCCTGACCCCGGACCTGCAAACCGACAGCAACGCCCGCACCCTGCGGCTGATCGGCCCCAGCCGCGTGCTGATGAGCCGCCCGGCGCCGCCGCCCGACAATGCCGCCGCCTGGGGCGAGGCGGTCGGTCAGATGGTGCGCGCCGCCTGGGACGGCTCCGAAGCGGTGCGCCGGGCGGGCACCCAAGGCATCCTGCGCGCCTTCTTCGACGAGTTGTTCAACCACCTCGACCCCTACTCGCGCTACACCACCCCGGCCGAGACCACCGCCGACCGGGCGCGCCGGGTCGGCCGCGCGACCGTCGGGATCAAGCCGGTGCTGCGCGGCGGACAGGCGCTGATCGACGCCGTCCAGCCCGGCAGCCCCGCCGCCCTGGCCGGCATCAAGCGCGGCGAACGCATCGCGGTGATCGACGGCGAGCCGGTCCAGGGGGCGGACCTGCAATCGATCGGCGCCCTGCTCGCCGGGCCCGAAGGCAGCATGGTCACAATCGGCCTGCGCGGCCGCGACGGCACCCGCACCGTGGCCCTGAAGCGCGAGGCCCTGCCACAGGAAACCGTCACCAGCAGCCGGCACGACGAATTGCTGCTGCTGCGGATCACCAGCTTCGCCAACAACACCGCAGCGAGGCTGGGCCAGGAACTGATCGCCGGCATGGCCGCCAACCCGCCGCCGGCGGCCGTCGTGCTCGACCTGCGCGGCAATCGCGGCGGCCTGTTGCGCCAGGCAGTGTCGATGGCCGAGACGCTGATCCCACAGGGCCGCATCGCCAGCACGGCCGGGCGCGACCCCAACTCCGTCCACGAGTATGTCGCCGAGGGGGTCGATCTGTTCCACGGCCTTCCGGTTGTGATCACCGTCGACGGTCGGACCGCCAGTTCGGCCGAGATCCTGGCCGCCGCACTGGCGGACCAGCGCCGCGCCGTGGTGGTGGGCAGCGCCACATTGGGCAAGGGCCTGGTACAGACGATCCTGCCGCTGCCCGACGGCGGTGCCCTGTCGCTGACCTGGAGCCGCGTGCTGGCGCCACAGGGCTGGCCGCTGCAGGCGCTGGGCGTGCTGCCGCAGATCTGCA
>JANXSA010000205.1 GCA_025352915.1 Rhodospirillales bacterium
CCCCTCCGGCTCCCCTCGCCCAAGCGCGAGGGGTGAGAAGATTCTTTCGGATGAAGTTTTTTTGCTTCTTTTTGTTCACAAAAAGAAGACTCGCTTGCCCTCAGTCCTCGCCGGCAACCGCTGCGACCCGGGTGTCGTCGATCAGGCGGGCCATGCGTTCTTCGAGTTGGGCGATGGTGAAGGGTTTGCGCATCACCGCTTCCGGGCCGATCGACTCGGCGGTTTCGGATTCGGCGTTGCCGGTGACCAGCAGGGCGCGCAGGCCGGGGTGGAGGACTTGTGCGGCCTGGATCAGCGCCACGCCGTTCATGCCGGGCATGACGTAGTCGACCAGCATCAGGTCGAACGGCCTTGTGTGGGCGCCGCTGCTGTCCAGGATGGTCAGCGCCTGGCTGCCATCGGCGGCGGTGATGACGCTGTGGCCGCGTTCGAGCAGCATTTCAGCGGCCATTTCGCGCACCGCGCGGTCGTCATCGACCACCAGCACGTGCAGGTGGCGCAGGCACTGGCGCGCGGTGCCGGTGTTGTCATGGCGGGTGCGGGTGGTGGCGAGGCCGGCGCGCGGCAGCAGGACGGTGACGGCGGTGCCGAAGCCGAGGCGGCTGCTGATGCCGACATCGCCGCCGGATTGCACGGCGAGGCCGTGGACCTGGGACAGGCCGAGGCCGGCGCCTTCGCCCTGCGGCTTGGTGGTGAAGAACGGCTCGAAGGCACGGGCGATGACGGCGGGCAACATGCCGGTGCCGGTGTCGCTGACGTCCAGCGCCACGTAGTCGCCGGGGCTGGCATGGCTATAGGTGGCGGAGGCGGTATTCAGGGTCAGGTTGCGGGTGCGGATGGTCAGCACGCCGCCATCGGGCATGGCGTCGCGGGCGTTGATGGCGAGGTTGAGGATCACCGCCTCGACCTGGGTCGGGTCGACCATAGCGGGCCAGAGTTCGGCTGCGAGTTCGGTTTCGATGCGGATGTTGCGGCCCAGGGTGCTGCCGAGCAGGCCGGTCAGGGCCAGGACGGGGACGTTGAGGTCGGTGGGGACCGGCAGCAGGCGCTGGCGGCGGGAGAAGGCGAGGAGCTGGGCGGTCAGGCGGCCGCCGCGCTGGGCGGCTTCGAGCGCGTTTTCGATCAGCGGCAGCAGGCGTTCCTGGCCGGGCGGCAGGCGGCGGTGGATCAGGTCGAGTGCGCCCACGATGGCGGTCAGCAGGTTGTTGAAATCATGGGCGATGCCGCCGGCGAGCTGGCCGACGACCTGGAGTTTTTGCGCCTGGTGCAGTTCGGCCTCGGTGCGCTGGCGTTCGGTGATCTCGATTTCCAGGCGGTTGCGGCTGGCTTCGAGGTCGCGGGTGCGGTCCTGGACGCGGGCTTCCAGCGTGGTGTTGAGGTCTTCGAGTTCGTCGCGGCGGCGGCCGAGGGCTTCGGCCATGGTGTTGAAGGCGCTGGCGAGGCGGCCGAATTCCGAGGTGGGGGCTTCCTGCAATTTTGCCCGCGCGCGCAGGTCGCCGCCGGACCAGCGACGGGCGGCGTCGAGCAGGGCGGCGGTCGGGCGGCGGATGAAGCGCTCGCCGGCGAAGATCGCCAGCGCCAGGGAGAGGGCGATGCTGAGGGCCAGCAGCAGCAGGCCCTGCCAGGCGGCGTCATCGATGTCGGACAGGATGCCGGGGGCGAACAGGCCGACGCTGACGAAGACGTCCTGGCCGGGCATGCCGGCGGGGACGTAACCGATGACGCGTTCGTGGCCGTCCACGCCGAGCGCCCAGGCGGTGCCGCGCTGGGTGCTGCCGATTATCGGCAAGATCGCATCCGGCATCGGGCGGCCGGCCATGTTCGGCTGGACCGGCACGCGCACCAGGATGGTGCCCTGGCGATCGGCGATGCCGACGGCGCTGCGTTCGGGCAGCCGCAGGGCGGCGACGTGCGCGGCCAGCCAGTCCAGGCTCAGCTCCATGACGATATAGCCGACGCGCCCCTCGGCGGCGGGAAAGGCGACGCAGAGCGGCAGCACCGGGCCGCGCTTGCTGGTGGCTTGGGTGAACAGGCCGGTTTGCACCTCGCCCGCCGCGAGATGGGCGCCGGGGTGGAAGCAGTGCTGGTCCATGGTGTCGCTGGCCAGCTCGGGGTTCGAGCTGCAGACGATGCGGCCATTGGCATCGCGCACCGAGACCACGGTGTAAGATGGCAGGTCACCCTGGAGCTCGACCATGTGGGCGCCGCAACGGGGGTCGAGCGCGCGCACGGTCATGAAGCGGGCCATGGCGGCGGAGAGCTGGCGGGCGCCTTCCATGACGCTGCGCATGTCGGCGTTGATCAGCTCGGCCTGTTGCAGCGCCTCGTCGGGGATGCGGGCGAGGCGGTCGCCGCGCAGGTCCTGTTGCAGGTAGACCAGCACCAGCACCGCGGGAAGGGTGGCCGCGACGACCAGGGTGAGCAGGCGGGCGAAAAGGTTGCTGCCGAAGATCATTCTGCGAAATCTCTCGCCTCAAATAGCGCCCGCCCCGTCCGTGTGGGAGCGGGGTTTGGTGCGAGAGGGGGGATTCGAACCCCCAAGACTTGCGTCGGTCGATTTTGAGTCGACTGCGTCTACCGTTCCGCCACTCTCGCGCCGATTCGCTTTATAGCGCAGCGCGCGGCGGCGAACAGTGCCTTCAGCGCGCGGTTTGCGGGGCGGTGGGGAAGGAAGCAAGCCTTCGGCGGCTTGCTTGTTCGCCTGACTGCCCTGGGGATCTGAAATGCCGGGTTGACCGCACCGGCAGCGCTATCTAGATAGGCGCGCTCCGCCGGCGTGGTGATCGGGCGTAGCTCAGCGGTAGAGCAATCGGCTGTTAACCGATTGGTCGTAGGTTCGAATCCTACCGCCCGAGCCAGCCGCGGAAGCTTTTTTCCTGTTATTCGGATGCGGCCGCGACCAGGCCCTGGGCGGCGCGCTGCCAGGCGGCCTCGGTCTCGGCGGTCCAGGCATCGCCCAGCGCGTCGCGGAAGGTGGCGATCACGGTCTGGTAGAAGCGGTCGAACATCTCGGAGGGGACGCCGACGCCCTGGTGGTTGACGCGCTCGCTGCCGACGAAATGGCGCGCATAGGCGCGCGGGCCGGCGAAATCGAGCAGGCATTCGAGGGTGACCAGAAGCATGTTGCCGCGGATCATGCCGAGTTTGTCGCGGATGAAGAGGGCTTCCAACTCCGGGTGGGCGGCGAAGAGGCGGGCGTAGACCAGGGGGGCGGGGTCGCCGAGGCGGTCCGCAACCCGTTCGAGGCTGGCTTCGATCAGGGCTGCGTCGTTCATCGGGCCAGGTCGTTCATGGGGTTATTCCGCAGGCTTGGCGTAGGGCAGCGCCGACTTCGGGGGCGCGCAGGGCGGCGATGAGGTCCAGGCGGCTTTGCAGCGCCGCGGCGGTCATGGGCGGGTAATGCGGGTTGTCGGCGTGGAGCTTGCGGTGCCAGGCCTGGAGCACGGTGCCGATGGCGGCGCGGACGGCGATCAGCAGGGGCAGCAGGGCGACTTCGGCGGGCAGGAGCGGGCGGACGGCGTGAAAGCCGGCGACGAAGCGGGCGAGGGACTCGGGGATGGGCATGTCCGGGGCGACGCAGGTGATCGCGCCGACGGCGACGTCGATGGCCAGGGCGGTGTGGACGACGTCGCCGAAATCGATGATGCCGGCGACGTCGTCCGGGCGGGCGGGGTCGACCAGGGTGTTGCCGGTGTTCATGTCGTTGTAGAAAACCTGGTGGCGCAGGGTGGGCAGGATCGGGGCAGCCTGGCGTTCGAAGGCGTCGAGCAGGCTGGCGATGGCCGACTGGGCGGGGGCGTCCTCGAGGTGGTGCAGGATTTCGCGCAGGGACAGGGCGTTGGTCAGGTCCCAGATCAGTTCGTAGCGGCTGTGCGGGTGGTCGAAGCCCTGGAGCGCGAGGCCGAGGCGGGCGAGGGCGCGGCCGCATGATTCGCGCTGGGCAGGGGTGCGGGGGGCGTGGCGCAGCGGGGTGCCGTGGACCCAGGACAGGAGGCGGACGCGGGCGGGGCGCACTGTCCCCTGGGGGGCGCGGAGGACGAGGGCTTCGATGCGGCCGTCCGGCAGCGGGATCATGCGCGGGATGTTGAAGGCGGGGTCGGTGCGGGCGACGTGTTGCAGGGCCTTGACCTGGAGGTCGGTGACGCCCGGCGGCTCGGCGGGGTTGGCGAATTTTAGGACGTAGGCTTGGCCGTCTTTGGCGACGAGGTGGAAGTTGCGGTCGCGCTCGCCGGTCAGCAGCTTGGCGGTGGCGTCGATGTGCCAGTGGGTGCGGGCGACGTGTTCCGCTTCGGTGGCGGAGATGTCGTCGGCGGGGATGGTCATGGTGGCGAAGATCGGGGAGAGGGCGTTCATCGCGTCATCCTAAGGGAGCGCGGGGGGATGGGGGAACAGGCAAAGATTCGGAAGCCAGCAAGGCTGGGCTCTGCCCAGACCCGCCAGGGGCCAAGCCCCTGGACCTTGAAATTTTGAGTATTATATCGACGATATTTTTCTAGAATATCATCGATATGATTTCTTCGAATGTTGTTTCATGTCTGCAAATATAAAATTCAATATTCCATCCTTAATATTTAAGGTCCAGGGGCTTGGCCCCTGGCGGGTCTGGGCAGAGCCCAGCCTTGCTTACTGCAACCGCGCCCAGCCTTCACTGGTCAGATAGGCCGGGACCCCGCCAGCAATGGTGGCGACCAGCCTTGGCGCCGGGCCGGTGGCGTCGACCAGCACCAGGTCACCGCGCTGGCCCGGGGCGATGGTGCCGCGGTCGGTGAGGCCGGCGGCGGCGGCGGGGTTGGCGGAGACGAGGGCCCAGGACTCGGCCAGGGTCAGGGTGCCGCGGGCGGCCAGGACGAAGGGGGCGCGCAGGAGGCAGGGGTAGAAATAGTCGCTGCACAGGACGCGGCAGGTGCCGGCCTCGGCCAGTTGGGCGGCGGAGGCCCAGCCGAGGTGGGATTTGCCGCGCACGACGTTGGGGGCGCCCATGGCCACCCAGTCGCCGGCGGCCCGCGCGGCAGCGCCAACTTCTTCGGCGATGGGGAATTCGCAGATATGGGCGCCTTCGGCGCGGAAGGTGTTTCGAGTGGCGATGGTGTCGTCGTCGTGGCTGGCCATGGGGATGCCGGCGGCGCGGGCGGCGGCGGCGATACGGGATTGGGCGGCGGGGATTTCGGGGGCGCGGGCGGCGATGGCGTTGGCCAGGGTGCGGAAGGCGGCGAGCTTCATGCCGGCGCGGTCGCTGTATTTAGCGGCCTTGGTGTCGTCATCGAGGCGGGCGAGGATGGCTTGGGTGTGGTCGTTGAAGGCGAGCAGGTGGACGCGGCCGGCGGCGATGTCGGCGATGGCCATGTCCAGGGCGGCGAGGTTGTAGGCCTCCCAGCGCAGGTGGACGCGCATGTCGCAGGTCCAGGGGCGGGCGGCCAGGCCGTCGAGCATGGCGCGCCAGGCTTGGGCGCTGCGCAGGCCGGGTTCCCAGGAGAGGGTGACGCCGTGGAAGGCGGTGGTGATGCCGCAGGACAGGAGCTGGCGTTCGGTGTCTTCGAGGGCGAGGTCGGTGGGGAAGGCGATGCCGGGGCGCGGCTGGAATTGGCGTTCGAAGGCGTCGCCGTGGATGTCGATGATGCCGGGCAGGACCAACAGGCCGCTGGCGTCGAGGGTGCGGGCGTCGGGAGCGGGGCCGGACTCGATGCGGCCGTTGCGCAGGAGGAGGTCGCCCTCGGTGAGGGTGGCTTCGGTCAGCACCTGGCCGCCGGTGATCCGCAATGGGCGCATCTTCGTCTCTCCTGATTCCGTCTTGGCTCAGGGCTCGAAGACGATTTGCACGCGGGGGGTGGGGTAGCGGGCGATGCCGAATTCGACCACGCGGCCTTCGGCGTCGACGTTGGTGCTTTCGCTGACCAGGAGCGGGCGGTTGCGGGCGAGTTGGAGGAGGGTCGCCTCCTGTTCGGTGGGCATGCGGGCGGAAACGCGGGTTGTTTGACGGCGGTAATCGGCGACGCCGGATTGGGCCAGGGCGTCGGAGATCGAGACGGCGGTACGCAGGGCGGCGAGCAGCTTGGGGAAGCGGGCGGCGGGGAAGTGATGCCGGCCGACGCTGACCGGGCGGCCGTCGGCGAGGCCGAGGCGTTCGAGGCGGATGATCCTGGCGCCGGCGCGCAGGCCGAGGCCGGCGGCGATGGTGGTGTCGGCAGGCATTTCGCGCAGGTCCAGAGTGCGGCCGGAGGGTTCCTTGTTGTGGCGGCGGATCCATTCGGAGAAGCGGGTGCGGGGGCCGATTATGTAGTCGAGCACGTCCTCGGCGACGAAGCTGCCGCGGCCCTGTTCGACGCGGACCAGGCCGTTGCGGGAGAGTTCCTCCAGGGCGCGGCGGACAGTGTGGCGGTTGACGGCGAACTGGGCCGACATCTGGGCTTCGGTGGGCAGGCGGGCGCCGGGGGCGAGGGTGCCGGCGGTGATGTCCTGTTCGACTGCCTCGACGATGCGGCGCCAGAGGGCGACGCCGCGTTCGCCCAGGGAGCGGGCCGTGGGGAGGTGGAGCGAATCTGGCGGTGTCATCGGAAGTTCATCCACGCGGGGCCCTCGAACTGCGATGCCATGGGTGATGGCGGCTTGACGATAGCGGGGCGGGGCGGTAGCTGTCTAGTTGTCTAGATATCTCAATCTCCTGGAAACCACCGATGCCCGAACCCGATACCGCCGCGCGGCAACGCTGGATGTCCGTGCTGGCACGCGCCGCCGCCGACCAGCTTGCTGAACTGCTGCAAGCCGCGCCGGCGCTGCCGGGCTGCACGGTGCTGCGCGGGCCGGAAAGCGGCTTGGTGATGCTGCGCGGGCGGGCCGGGGGCGGTGGGGGGCCGTTCAACCTGGGCGAGATGTCAGTCACGCGCTGCACCGTGCGCAGCGCCAGCGGCTTTGTTGGCCATGCCTATGCCCAGGGGCGCTGCGCGCGCCAGGCGCGGTTGGCGGCGGAGCTGGACGCGGCGTTGCAGGACCCGGCGTTGCATGACGCGCTGCAGGCGGCGGTGGTTGCGCCGCTGGCCGCGTCACAGCAGGCGGCGCGCGATGGGCAGGCGGCCCGGGCGGCGGCGACGCGCGTGCAGTTCTTCACCCTGGCCACGATGCGCAGCTCATGAGCCTCGATCTGCCCGGCTTTGCCGATCCGGTGGCGGACGCGCAATCGGCGTTTCGCGCGCTGCTCGATGCCATGTCACGGCCCGGCACGATTCGCGCCGCCGGGACGGCGCTGATGCCGCCGGCGCCGCTCGATGCGGCCACGGCCGCGGTGCTGCTGACGCTGGTGGATGGCGATGCCAAGTTGCATATTGGACCGGATTGCGCCGCCGCACGCGACTGGCTGGTGTTCCATTGCGGAACCGATCCATGCGCCGATCCGGCCGCGGCCGATTTTGTCGTCAGCACCACCCTGCCCGACTTCGCCACGCTGTCGTCCGGCAGCGACGAGGCGCCGGAGAGTTCGGCGACGCTGGTGCTGCAGGTCGAGGCGCTGGGGCGCGGTACCGCCTGGCGGCTGGCTGGGCCGGGGCTGGCGGCGCCGGCCACGCTGGTGGTCACCGGGCTGCCGGCGGATTTTGCCGCGCGCTGGGCGGTCAATCATGCGCTGTTTCCGCGCGGCGTTGATCTGGTGCTGTGCGCCGGCAGCCAGCTTGCGGCCATCCCGCGCACCGCTACCGTCACGGAGGCCTGAGCCCATGGCATATGTTGCGGTCAAGGGCGGCGAACGCGCGATCGACAACGCCCATGCCTGGCTGGCCGAAGACCGGCGCGGCGACCCCGCGGTGCCGGAAATCACCCTGGCGCAAATCCAGCAGCAGATGGGGCGCGCGGTTGATCGGGTGATGGCCGAGGGCGCGCTGTACGACCGTGAACTCGCGGCATTGGCGATCAAGCAGGCGCAAGGTGACCTGATCGAGGCGGCCTTCCTGTTGCGCGCCTATCGCACCACCCTGCCCCGCTTCGGCTATTCCAGCCCGGCCGATACCGCCGCCATGCGCATCCGCCGCCGCGTCTCCGCCGTCTACAAGGACCTGCCCGGCGGCCAGGTGCTTGGGCCGACCTATGACTACACCCACCGGCTGTTGGATTTTGCACTTGCCGCCGACGGCAGGCCGCCAGCGCCGGCCGCGCAGGCGCCAGCCGAGGCCGCGACCATGCCGCGCGTGTCTGACATTTTGCGAGACGAGGACTTGATCGAGGGCGACGGCGCGCGCGACCTCGGGCGCGAGCCTGGCGATCTCACCCGCGAGCCGCTGGCCTTTCCCGCGCCGCGCGATGTTCGCTTGCAGGCTTTGGCGCGTGGCGACGAAGGGTTTCTGCTGGCCATGGGTTACTCGACCCAGCGCGGCTGGGGCGGCTCCCACCCCTTCGTCGGCGAGGTGCGGGTGGGCGAGGTGGCGATCGAGATTGTGCCGCCGGAGCTGGGCTTTGCCATCGATATCGGCGACGTCACCCTGACGGAATGCCAGATGGTCAACCAGTTCAAGGGCAGCAAGACCAAGCCGCCGCAGTTCACCCGCGGCTATGGCCTGGTGTTCGGGCACGCCGAGCGCAAGGCGATGGGGATGGCGCTGGTGGACCGGGCGATGCGCGCCGAGGAGTTCGGCGAGGAAGCCACGGCGCCGGCGCAGAATGTGGAGTTCATGCTGTACCACAGTGATAATATCGAAGGCACCGGGTTTGTGGAGCATCTCAAGCTGCCGCATTACGTCGATTTCCAGAGCGAGCTGGAGACCATTCGGCGGATGCGGCGCGAGGCGGAGGTGGTGGGATGAGGAAGGAAGAATCTTCTTTTTGTGAACAAAAAGAAGCAAAAAAACTTCATCCATGGGCCCGGACCTCCATGGATAGGCCGGGTGCAAATGGGCAAAGTTTTTTTGGTTCTTTTTGTTCACAAAAAGAACACTTCCTTTTGGATTTTCTCCGATGACCGGCTATAACTTCGCGTATCTCGACGAGCAGACCAAGCGCATGATCCGCCGCGCTTTGCTCAAGGCGGTTGCCATTCCTGGCCACCAGGTGCCGTTCGGCTCGCGCGAGATGCCGTTGCCGTATGGCTGGGGCACCGGCGGCATCCAGGTGACGGCCGCGGTGTTGGGGGCCGATGACACGCTGAAGGTGATCGACCAGGGGGCGGACGACACCACCAATGCTGTGTCGATCCGGCGGTTCTTTGCGCGCACTGCCGGGGTGGCCACGACGACGGACACCGAGGCAGCCACGATCATCCAGACGCGGCATCGGATTCCGGAGAAGCCGCTGCGCGATGGCCAGATCATCGTTTATCAGGTGCCGCAGCCGGAGCCGCTGTCCAAGCTGGAGCCCAGCCGGGCGGAGACCCGGCGGATGCATGCGCTGGCCGAGTATGGCGCCATGCATGTCCGGCTTTACGAGGACATCACCCGGTTTGGCCATGTGGCGATCAGCTACGACTATCCCGTGATGGTGAACCGGCGTTTCCTGATGGCGCCGTCGCCGATCCCGGCCTTCGACAATCCGAAGATGCACATGATGCCGGCGCTTCAGCTGTTCGGCGCCGGGCGCGAACAGCGGATCTACGCGGTGCCGCCCTATACCAGCGTGGAAAGCCTCGATTTCGACGACCACCCGTTCCGCACCACGCGGGCGCCGCATCCGTGTGGCCTGTGCGGCGCCACGGATGCGTATGTCGATGAAGTCGTCACCGACGATCGTGGAGGGCGGCTTTACGTGTGTTCGGACACCGATCACTGCGAAACGCGGCGCGATGCCGGGCATACCGGCAGCGAATCTCCGGACCAGGAGCAGGCGGCATGAACGAGGACACCCTTCTCTCGGCGCGCGGCCTCAACCTGCGCTTCGGCAACATTCCGGCCCTGGTTGATGTCGACGCCGACCTGTGGCCGGGCGAGGTGCTCGCCATCGTCGGTGAATCAGGCTCCGGCAAGAC
>JANXSA010000220.1 GCA_025352915.1 Rhodospirillales bacterium
CTCTACCCCTGGGCGCGCATCCGCCGCGACTACACCCCGGTCACCGCCGGCTACTACATCCTGCACGAAGGCATGATCGGCATCCTCGACGCCCGCCTGAAGGAAACCACCTATGACGGCGCAAAGAGCGAAGGCGAAAAGCGCGCCGGCGTAGCGCTGGAACAGACCGGCACTGGCGGCTGGATCGGTTTCACCGACAAATACTGGCTGACCGCCCTGGTCCCCGACCAGAAAAGCATCCAGACCGCCACCTTCCGCCATGTGAAAGAGGCCGGCAGCGACCGCTACCAGGTTGATTTCGTCGCCAAGGACGCCGTCGCCGTGGCCCCCGGCGGCACCGCGGAAACCGTGACACACGCCTTCGCCGGCGCCAAGGAAGTGCACGTCCTCGACCGCTACGAGACCGCCTTCAACATCCCGAGCTTTGACAAGGCGGTCGATTTCGGCTGGTTCTATTTCATCACCAAGCCGTTCTTCTACGCGCTCGACTGGCTGTTCGGCCTGACCGGCAATTTTGGCATCGCCATCCTGATCTTCACCCTGTTCATCAAGGGCCTGTTCTTCCCGCTGGCGAACAAGTCCTACCGCTCAATGAGCAAGATGAAGCTGCTGGCACCAAAAATGACCGCCCTGCGCGAGCAGTACAAAGAAGAACCGCAAAAACTCCAACAGGCAATGATGGAGATGTACAAGGCGGAGAAGGTCAACCCGGCCAGCGGATGCCTGCCCATCGTCATCCAGATCCCGGTGTTCTTCTCGCTCTACAAAGTCATCTTCACCACCATCGAAATGCGCCACGCCCCGTTCTACGGCTGGATCCACGACCTCTCCGACATCGACCCGACCAACGTCTTCAACCTGTTCGGCTTGCTGCCCTTCGACCCCGGCCAGTACAGCAGCTTCCTGCATCTCGGCGTCTGGCCGCTGGTCATGGGCGTCACCATGTGGGGCCAGATGAAGCTGAACCCGCCGCCGCCAGACCCGATCCAGGCCAAAGTCTTCGCCTGGATGCCGGTGCTGTTCACCTTCATGCTCGCTTCCTTCCCCGCCGGCCTGGTGATCTACTGGACCTGGAACAACCTCCTGACCATCGGCCAGCAATGGCTCATCATGCGCCAGACCACGCTGGACAAACCCCAAGCAGCACGCGTGTGAACCCCGAAGAAACCGCAGCGGCCGAACAAGCAGCCGCACTCGAAGCCGGCCGCCTGCTGTTCGCCGGCGAATGCCGCTTCTTCTTCGCCGCCCAGCAACTCGACAAGCTGCCGCCGGCCACCGGCCCGGAGGTAGCCTTCGCCGGCCGCTCGAATGTCGGCAAATCCTCGCTCATCAACGCCCTGACCGGCCAGCACGGCCTGGCCCGCGCCTCGAACACGCCCGGGCGCACCAAGCAGCTCAACTTCTTCGACCTCGCCGGCCGCCTCATCCTGGTCGACATGCCCGGCTACGGCTACGCCCAGGCCGAACGCGCGGTGAAGGAAGACTGGCAGGGCCTGATGTTCGAATTCCTGCGCGGCCGGCCAACCCTGCGCCGCGTCGTCCTGCTGCTGGATGCCCGCATCGAGTTCAAGGAATCCGATACCGCGGTGATGGGCCTGCTGGACCGCGCCGCCGTCACCTACCAACTGGTGCTGACCAAGGCCGACGACGTAAAACCGGCCGCCCTGGAACGCAAACAGGCCGCGGTGCAGGCCCTGGCACGCAAGCACCCGGCAGCCTTCCCGCACATCGTCACCACCAGCAGCGAGACCGGGCTGGGCATCGCCGAACTGCGCGCCGAACTGGCAACCCTGGCAGCTTGACCGATCCAAGCCGGCGCCGCACAAGGCGACGCCCGTTCGCCTGGAGGAAGCCCGCATGACCGACACCAACACCACCCCGGAAGGTAGCGACGCCCGCCGCCGCGCCGCCGAGGAACAGGCGCGCATCCTGGTCCACGCCCTGCCGTTCCTGCGCCGCTATGCCGGCGCCACCGTGGTGGTGAAATACGGCGGGCACGCCATGGGCGAGGAGCATCTGGCCGCCAGCTTCGGCAGCGACATCGCCCTGCTCAAACAGGTCGGCGTCAACCCGGTCGTGGTGCATGGCGGCGGGCCGCAGATCAACGCCATGCTCAAGCGCCTCGACGTCAAATCCAGCTTCATCGACGGCCTGCGCGTCACCGACCAGCAAACCGTCGACGTGGTCGAAATGGTCCTGGCGGGCACCGTCAACAAGTACGTCGCCGGCCTGATCAACCGCGCCGGCGCGCTGGCCGTCGGCATCAGCGGCAAAGATGGCGGCATGATCCGCGCCAGCAAACTGCGCCGCAGCCGCAAAAACCCCGATACCGGCGCAATGGAGGAAAGCGACCTCGGCTTCGTCGGCGAACCCGCCCATATCGACGTCAGGGTGATCCATGCCCTGACCGGCGCCGGGCTGATCCCGGTGATCGCCCCGGTCGGCGTCGACGAACACGGCCAGACCTACAACATCAACGCCGACACCGTGGCCGGAGCCATCGCCGGGGCCCTCGGCGCCACCCGCCTGCTGATGCTCACCGACGTCGCCGGCGTGCTCGACAAACAGAAAAACCTGATCCCCGAAATGACCCTGGCCGACGTCCAGGCCGGCATCGCCGACGGCACCATCACCGGCGGCATGATCCCCAAAGTCGAAAACTGCGTCGATGCCGTGCGCCGCGGCGTCAAAGGCGCCGTCATCCTGGACGGCCGCCAACCACATGCCTGCCTGCTCGAACTGTTCACCGAAGGCGGCCACGGCACCTGGATCCGCGCCTGAGCGCGAACCCATAAGCAAGAAGAGAAGGTAAGGCTGGGCTCTGCCCAGACCCGCCAGGGGCCAAGCCCCTGGACCTTAACCATAGAGGCCTTTGGAAGGATTCAAATTCTTCTATG
>JANXSA010000223.1 GCA_025352915.1 Rhodospirillales bacterium
CCGGAAGAGTCGGCCATTTCGCGGACTGGTATCAGGCGGTGGCCCAGGGCAGCGCCGCGCCATCGACGGTTCGCCGCAGCGTGATGGTTGTGGCGCGCGGTCCGACCGGGATGCGGAAGCCGTGCCGGGCGGTGCCGATCCCCGCCCGTTGCAGGTCGCTACGATAGCGGTTGGCGAGTACGGGCCGGCGGCCGAGCGGTGTTTGCAACGCCAGTTCTACCGGCTGGCCGGGGGCGGACGGGTCCATTGCCCAGCCCTAGACGAAGCCGCCGGCGATGCGTTCGATCTGGCCGTGCAGTGGGCCTGCGAGGAGGGGGCCTGCGAGGAGGGGGCCCGCGAGGAGGGGGCCGGCGAGGAGGGAGGCGGGCGTTGCCGCCGGCAAGCCGCAGCGTTGCGCCAGGCGTTGCCAGGCCGCGGCGACGGCGAAGCCTTCCTCGTTGCGGGGCATCGGCGCTGCGGCGGGGGTGGCGTGCGGGTAGAGAAGGTCGAACTCCGCGGCATTGTCGAACAGGGCGCGGCTGTCGGTGTCAGCGAAGCTTTCGACCGCGGCGCCTTCGGCCAGGATCAGCGCGTGGCGGTTGAGCTCGATGTGCAGATAGGTGGTGGCGCCGCGTTCGTCCTGGGTGATGGAGCGGCCATTGACCAGGGCGGCGGCGGGGATCAGCAGGGGGGCTTCGGCGTCGTCGAGCCAGACAGCGTGCTGCGGGGAAAGGTGGAGGTCGCGGGCCGGCACGCCGTCGGCCAGGGCGCCGGGGCGGATGCGCACGGGGCGGAGTTGGACATTGCCGGCCATTGTCGCCGCGTCGTAGTGGCGCCGGCCGATCCAGCGGATGGGGGCGGCGGTGCCGGCGGCGGTCAAGACCAGGTCGCCGATGCGCAAGGCCTCGACGGGGCGGGGGCCGTCCGGCGTGGCGATGGCGGTGCCGGTGACGAAACATGCTGCTGCCGCCTCGGCAATGCCCTGCGCCGGCGCGTTGCCGAAGACCACGAATTCGATGTCGGCCAGCGTGTCGGTGCCGTCGGGGCCGATGAGCTGATAGGTGGTGCCGCCGAGGAAGCTGATCGCATAGTTGGCGGCGATGCCGCTAAAGATGGCGGTGTCGCTGCCGGCACCACCGGCCAGCAGGTCGTTGCCGAGGTCGCCGCGCAGGGTGTCGTCGCCGAAGCCGCCGGTCAGGGTGTTGGCGGCGCTGTTGCCGCGCAGGGTGTCGTTGTTGGTGCCGCCGGTGGCATTTTCGATCAGCGAGCGGGTGTCGGAATTCAGGTAGAGATGGGCGTTTGAGATGTTGCCGTGGGCGAGGTTACCGCTGCCGAGATCGGCCAGTTGTACTGCACTGAGGAGGGACCATTCGCCGGGGCGCAGATCGATCGACAGTGCGGTGGTGTAGTTCGACAGGTCATAGGTGTCGGTGCCGTTGCCGTCCCAGATCGCGGCATAGGCGGTGTTGGTTGTTGCGGCACCCTGGGCGATGCCGTCGATGGACATTTCGCCGGTGGTCGGGCTCCAGGTGTAGGCGGTATTGCCGGCGCGGATGTTGAAGTTGGCGCCGTAGATGTATTGCAGGGTGGCGATATCGTCGATCATGTAGGTTTGATTGCCGCTGCCGGCGGCATTTTCGTAGGCGTTACCAGAGGCGCCGATGTATGACATGTATGTCATTATCGACCATTCGGTGGAGTTGTGGGCGATTGGCAGCACGCCGCGGCCGCCGGCGTCGATGTGACCGTGTTTGAGACCGAGTGCGTGGCCGATTTCGTGCAGGAAGGTGGAGTAGGCGTAGCTGCCTTTGGTCGGCACGTCGTTGCGGATGTTGCCGAACCAGACATCGCCGTCGCGGGAGAATGCGCCGGGGTAGTAGGCGTAGGAGGTCGGGGGCGTGGCCGAGCCGGCGAGGCGGATCTGGGCGTTGATGGCGTTGGCGCCGGTTTGCTCGACGAAGCTCAGCTGGGTGTATTCGGACACCAGGCTGAAGGCGGTGCGGGCGACGGTTTGCTGGGCGGCGGAGAGGACTTGGAAGCCGTTGGTTGGCGCGGAATCGCCGAAATAGAAGCTGTAGCCGCTGCCGCTGGTTGGGAAGCCGTAGGTGACGGTCAGCGCGGTCCAGGCATAGCCCGACAGCAAGCCGTTTATGTCCTGGTTGGTGAAATTTCCTGTGGTGCCGATGGCGGCGGTATTGGTGGTGTTGGGGGTGAACACGGCGCCGGCTTCGATTGCGGCGCCTGCGGCGGTGCCCGGTATGCCGGCATCAGGGGCGAGATTGACGGCGGCGCACAGGAACCACTGGATGCTGCCGCTGTCCGGTGTGTTGGCGCAGGCGACACAACCACAGAGAGTCATTGGGCCAGTCCCTGAATCCGGTGGCGGCTGAAATCGGTCGGTCGGCAATGATGGTGCGGCGTATACCGCGCGGTTGGCGAGCCGTCACGGCGACTGCGACGGTGTGCCGGTTTGGCCTCGCCGGCATCTGTAGTGCCGTAGATGCGGGACGCTGTGCAAACTAAATACGCGGGTTCGGCGTGTATGCATTCTCACGGCGACGTGAAGACAACAAATCTTTACTATCCTCAAAAAATGGAATTTTGCAGGGGATGGTCTCATGCGGTGTCGAAGAATCTTACAGTCGGTTGCGGCGCGGCTGCCGATTTTGGATTGGAGTTTTCTTTAAGAATCAAAGCCTTCCGGTGGGAACGCCATTTGTGATGGTGGATGGCGAGTGGAAAGATTCCCGACACTTTTGAGTTTTGCAAACTGTAACACCTTGATTCCAAAAGATCTCAAATTTGGCTTAATCCTTGCATTTCAAGACACGACGCTTTTTGGGGTCGCCGGGCGGTCGTGATGGCCGACGGTTGAATTTTGGAGAACAATAATGCTCAGCATGCTTCGTGGCCGTGTTATCGCGGCAGCCGCACTTGCCATCGGGCTGGCGACATCGCCGGCGATGGCGGACACGCTGACCTATACGGGGTACAGCATCACCAACGCGAAGAGCGTGACGATCACCACGCCGACGATCGGCACGGTGGGCGCGGGCCGGATCGTGCTTAGCGGGGTGCAGATCAACATTGCCGGTGCGGCCAACGTGAATGCGTGGTGCATCGATCTCAACAATACGCTGCAGGGTATGGGCACGTATGGGCTTGGCGGATTGACCGACACGCTGCTGGCGGGAAATCTGAACGCGCTGCTGAATGGCGCCGCGGTCTCGAACCTGAGCCTGACGACCGGCGTCAACTCGGCGGCGTTGCAGGTTGCGATTTGGAAGACCGTTGTTCCGGCCTTTGCGATGAGCACCTCGACGGCGGAGTCGCTGTCGATTTGGAATACGGCCAACACCATGCTGGCCGATGTGGCCAACTCGTCGAACCTGACCTGGAAGGCGAGCTCGACGATGCAAATCGTGACGCTGGACCCGCCGTTGGGCGGCAACCAGCGGCTGATTACGCTGATCCCGGGCAATTCGGGCGGCAACCAGACGGTCCCGGAGCCGGCGTCGATTGCGCTGATCACCGTGGGCCTGGCCGGCATCGCGGTTGCGCGCCGCCGTCGCCGCGCGCAGCACTAACCCTGCGCTAACTAGCCGCTCGAAAGGCGCGCCTCGCTTTTGCGGGGCGCGCTTTTTTGTGTGTTTGGGGAAACGGTCGGCGGGGCCGCCGTGATGCGGTCAGGTGATCCGTCGCAGCATTGATACGGCGGAGTCAACGGTCAGTTCGCGTCGCGCGCGGAAATTGGCGAAAGCCTGCTCGGCGGCCGTCCCGGTTGGGTTGAGTACGAAGCGCGATGCTTCCCAGGCGGCGAGGTTTTTATACCAGGCCATCAGCCATACGCGCGTCAGCCCAGTTTCTGGTGGCGTGCGGCTGCGCCAAAAGCCGATCACCCGGGTGTCGTGCACGTCCTCGAAATTTTCCCATGCGGTTGTGGATAGCTGGCGAAACAGCGGCCAGTCCGCCTCGGCGCAATCGAACCAGCGATGGGAGAAGAACCCGTCCGTTTCAGGCAGTGCCTCGCAGGGTACTGGCCGGGGATCGGGCTCCCAGAACTCATGCCGCACCACCGTGGCCGGGACATTGTGCAGCAGGTTCACGCTGCGCGCCGTGGCTTCGTCGGGGAATTCGGACAACATCACCACGTGGTTCAGGCTCAGCCCGATCATGGGGGTGAAGACGCCGAATACCCGTCCACCGGTGGCAATGGCGTGGCCGGCCAATTGCTTTGCGACGTCGGTCGCGGCCTTCGGTGCGGTGGCGAGCACATGGTGCTGGAAGATGCGCATGCTTGTTGTTCCGTTGCGGCTGGCGCAGTGCATCATCTCGTGGTGCTGCTGTCGAGGCTTGACGGCGTGGCTCGCCGGCGCGACCTAAGGCGCTGGAATTCGCGCGAGGACAAGGCCATGACGCTTCCCACGACGATGCGCATCATCGAAGCAACGCAGCCGGGTGGCCCCGAGGTGTTGCGCCCGGGCAGCGCCGCCGTGCCGGGGGTGCGGAGCGACGAGGTGTTGATCCGGGTGCAGGTTGCCGGGGTGAACCGGCCCGATGTGGCGCAGCGGACCGGAGCATATCCGCCGCCGCCCGGGGCGAGCCCGTTGATCGGGCTGGAAGTGGCGGGCGAGGTGGTGGCGGTCGGTGATGCGGTGCGCGGCTATAAGCTTGGCGACCGGGTTTGCGCGCTGACCAATGGTGGCGGCTATGCCGAGTACTGCGCGGCGCCCGAGACGCAGACGCTGCCGTGGCCCAAGGGCTACGACGCGTTGCGCGCCGGTGCGTTGCCGGAGACGTTCTTTACCGTGTGGGCGAACCTGTTCATGGCCGGGCGGCTGGCGGCGGGCGAGCGGGTGTTGGTGCATGGCGGCACGTCCGGCATTGGCGTGACGGCGCTGCAGCTGGCGGCGGCGTTCGGGGCGACGGCCTATGCCACAGCCGGTTCCGACGAGAAGGTGGCGGCCTGTCTCAAGCTTGGGGCGGCGGCGGCGATCAACTACCGGACGCAGGATTTCGGGGTGGAGATCAAGACGCTGACCGATGGACGCGGGGTGGATGTGATCCTGGATATGGTCGGTGCGGCGTATTTCCCGCGCAATGTGCGGGCGTTGGCGATGGATGGGCGGTTGGTGATCATTGCGTTCCTGGGCGGCGCCAAGCTCGACGGGGTGGATCTGACGCCGATCATGACGCGGCGGTTGACGGTGACGGGATCGACGATGCGGCCGCGGACGACGGCGCAGAAGGGGGCGATTGCCGAGGCGTTGCGGGCCAAGGTCTGGCCGCTGCTCGACCAGGGGAAATGTGCGCCGGTGATCCATGCGAGTTTCCCGCTGGAACGGGCGGCGGAGGCGCATGCGCTGATGGAGAGCAGCGTGCATATCGGCAAGATCATGCTGACGGTCGCCGACTGATCCGCGGATGGCGGCCGCGGCTCCGGTGGTCTCTTGGCGCGGGCTGGTACCGCTGGCCGGTGCGGTGCTGTTGTTCAGCAGCGCCTGGCCGGTGACCAAGGAGGCGATCGGGCAGGGGGCGGCGCCGGTCTGGTTCGCGCTGGGGCGGACCGGTCTTTCCACGGTGGTCACGTTGGGGCTGATGCTGGTGATGCGTCGGCTGGCGGTTCCGACGCGACGGGACATGCCGTTCTTCCTGGCGGTCGCGCTGTGCCAGCTGGCGCTGTTCTTCATCTGCGTTCATCTGGCGATGGTGTGGGTGCAGGCGGGGCGGACCTCGGTCATCACCTCGGTGACCATCGTGTTCACGGTGCCGGCCTCGATGTTTCTGCTGCGGGAGGTTGTGCCGCGGCGGCGCTGGATTGCGGTGTTGCTGGGGCTGTCCGGTGTTGTGCTGTTGGTTGGGCCGTGGTCGATCGACTGGGCCGCGCCGGGGGTGTTGCTTGGGCATCTGTTCCTGGTGGTGGCGGCCGCAGCGATTGGCGTGCCGATGCTGGTGATCCGGCTGCGGCCGCCGGTGCTGTCGATGGTGCAGATGCTGCCCTGGGCATTCGGGTTGGCGAGCTTGGTGCTGTTGCCGATGGCGCTGCTGATGGAGCCGCCGGGGCGTTGGAGCACGCCGTCGCTGCTGGCGCTTGGCTATGTCGGCGGGATTGCCGGGCCGATCGGCACCTGGTGCTACCTGCTGACGATGGTGCATTTGCCGGTGGTGGTGGCATCGCTCGGCTTTCTGATGACGCCGGCGGTCGGGTTGATCCTGGCGACATTGTGGCTTGGCGAGCCGCTTGGCATTGACCTGGTTGCCGGCACCGGGCTGATTCTAGGCGGCGTTGGAATTTCGGTCCTGCCGGGGCGCAAAGCATGATCCTGAACACCATTTCGCGTGGGGATGGTCCCGTTCTGGTGCTGCTGCACGGGCTGTTTGGCCAGGCCGGGAATTTTGGCGCGGTGCAGCGAAGGCTGGCGGAAGGGGGGCGGCGGGTGGTGGCCGTCGACCTGCGCAATCATGGTGCCAGTCCGCATGCGATGGGCATGGACTATCGGACCATGGCGGCGGATGTGCGCGAGACACTGGTAGCACTTGGCGTTTTGCCGTGTGCGGTGCTGGGGCATTCAATGGGCGGCAAGACGGCGATGGCGCTCGCGCTTGACTATCCCGATGCGGTGCGCCGGCTCTGTGTGGCCGACATCGCGCCGGTGCGCTATCGCCCGCATCTTGTGACTTATGCGGTCGCCATGCGCGAGCTCGCGCTGTCGCCGGCGCTCACGCGCGCGCAGGCCGACGCAGCACTGGCGCCGGTTGTTGCCGATGACGGGGAGCGGGCATTCCTGTTGTCCAATCTCCGGCTGGGCGTGGACGCGCGTTGGCGTATTGGGCTGGACGAGATCATCGCGGGGATGGACGACATTCAGGATTGGCCGACGATCGCGGCGGCGCCGTATGCTGGTCCGACGCTGTTCCTGGCGGGCGCGCGCTCGCGCTATGTGCGCCCGGAGCATCGCGAGGCGATTGCCGCGCTGTTCCCGGCCGCGCGCTTCGTCACGCTGAAGAATGCCGGACATTGGCTGCATGCCGACGACCCCGAGGGGTTCCTGGCGGTGGTGGAGGCGTTCGTGCCAGCGGCATGAATCGCTTGGACTGTTACGGGTTATCCATATTTCTGTGCGATACTCTGGCCTGTTGTCCTCAATCGGAGCCGTCCGCATGAATGCCTTTTTCTCGGCCACCCTGGCCGTGGCTGCCCTCGCCGCATCTGCCATCGCCACGCCCGTCGCGGCGCAGCAGGCCAAGCAGGATTTTGTCCTGGTCAATCGCACCGGCTACGAGCTGTCGAATGTCTATGTGTCGCCGAACCGGTCGAATGATTGGGAAGACGACGTGCTGGGCCAGGACACGCTTGAAGACGGGCAACAGGTGAATATCCGCTTCAAGCGCTCGGTCACCACCTGCCGCTGGGATCTGAAGGTGATCTACTCGGTCGATGACAGCAACGCGGTGTGGAGCAACATTGATCTGTGCAAGATCGAACGGATCACTATCCGCTACAACAAGAACACCGACACGACCTCGGCTTCGTTCGATTGAGCGGATGGGGAATCAGGCGGCCGGTTGTGGCTGCTTGATTGCACGGCCTTCTTCGGCGGCGCGCCAGAGGTACCAGCTGGCGACGCTGCGCCAGGGCGACCACATTTCGCCGATGGCCGCGAGCTCCTTTGGTTTGGGCTGGGCGTCCAGGGCGTGCAGTTTGCGATAGCCCTCGCGCACGCCGAAATCGTCGACCGGCAGGATGTCCATTCGGCCGAGATTGAACATCAATAGCATCTCGACGGTCCAGCGGCCGACGCCGCGGATAACCGTCAGCCGCTCGATCAGTTCGGCGTTCGGCAGCCGCGATGCACTGCGGCGGGTTGGCACCACGCCCTCCAGCGCCTTGAGCGCGATGTCGCGAATGGACGCTGTCTTGCTGCCCGAAAAGCCGCAGCCGCGCATGGCGGCATCGTCGGTTGAGAGCACCCGCTCCGGTGTGGGGAACGGGACGTCAGGATGCAGTGCCACGAAGCGGCCGAGGATTGTCCGTGCGGCGGCGCCGTGCAGTTGCTGGTGTGCGATTGCCCGTACGAGGGCCTCGTAGGGCTCGTGCTTTTCCTGTTGGTAGCCGCAGCGGCCGATTCGGCGGATCAGGGCCTGCATCGCCGGGTCGACGGCGCTCAGATGGCGGATGGCGTTGCGCATGGCGCGAGCATGTCACCCGATCGCCACCGCCGCCAGCCCGACCGCGAGCGAGATCAGGGCGACTGGCCAGGCCATGCGCCAGATCGCGGCCGGCAACACGTCGCGTCCTGCCAGGCCGGCGACCATGCCGACGACCTGGGGTGCCAGCAGGAGGAACAGCGTGCCGTTCTGGATCGCCGGGAGGGCTGCGGGGTCCATGCCGGCGAGCCGTCCAAGCTCGCTTTGCAGCGGCATCATCGTGCTGTTGGAGCCGACATTGGTGCCGGCGAAGAAGGCGGAGATGCCGGCGAGCAGCGGCGATGCGTAGGGGGCGGCGGGTCCGAACAGGTCGGCCAGCGCGTGGGCCAGGGCCTGTGGAATGCCGGCGTTCGACAGGAAGCGCGAGAGCAGCACGAACATCAGCAATGCCAGGGCGGGTCGCCAGGCGCGGGCCATCGCGTCGGCGATGAGGCGTCCGGGACTTGGCCGCAGGGCTGCGAACAGCAGGGCCACCAGGATGATGGCAACCATCGCGTGGTTGGCCGGCAGTGGCGGCAGGTTGGGGAAGGGCTGCAGCGCCGGGGCGTTGTGCCACAGCCGGCTGGATAGCAACGCGGTGGCGAGTGCGAGGTAGGGCAGGGCGCTCTGGACGGCGCGTAGCCAGGCCGCCCTGTCGCGTGGTGGATTGGCCAGCAACAGGCGCACCGCCAGCAGGGGGCCTGTGGCGAGGACACCGCACAGCTCCCACGGTGCGACGCGGTGCCAGAGGATCAGCGAGGCACCGATGGCGCTGACCCAGCCCAGTTGGGCCAGCCGCTTCGTCGCCGGCACGGCGAACCCGGCAACAGCGCTCCAATGCCAGAATAACATCAGCAATAGTGGCAGTTCGGCGGCAACGATCCAGGCATTGCGCGTGCCCAGCGCTTGGCCGGGGACGCCCGAGATCGCCGCGCCGACGGCAGTGCCTGGCCCGAGCCCGCCCCAGGGAATAAGCGCCAGGGTCAGCAGCGACATTGCCGCGGCCGGTACGCTGGCGACGCCGGCCCGGCGCATCACACCGAGCGCGAAGATCGCGCCGACGCAGAATCCGGTCACGGTCTCGGCGAAGGGGCCGAGCAGGAAGGCGGCGGTGAACACCCGGTCGATGACGTCGCCGGGTGCTGCGTCCGGCGGTTCGCGTCCGGCGACGGCACCGTGGAACACCAGTCCGGCGGCCACGATTCCGACCGGCACAACGGAAAGCCAGGCGCCCTGAGTCAGGCTCGCCAGCGCATAGCCGGGGAGCTCGATCGCCGTGTGGGTTGTCAGGAAGGCCGCCATGCTCGCCACGATCGCTACCAGGCATGACAGCAGCGGGCCCCGGCGCGCGACGCCCAGCAGAACGACCAGCAGCAGCAGCGGTGCGATCTGGATCAGGAGTAGCATCGGCGACTTCTTCCTTCGCCGCGTGGCGCCGGGGGTTCAACCCAGGCGTGCATCCGGCTCATGCGGCAGTTTGTTGGCTTTGATCCAGCACTTTCGGCTAGACTGCAACTGCTGCGGTCCCTTCGCTTGGGAGGGGCGGCTGGAAAGGGCGCCATGTCCGGCACGAGGCGTTTCGAGACTCAGGCGGAGGCGACCGAGGCGGCGAACCGCCAGACGGTGAGCCTGGCCGGGCTGGCGGTGACATTGGCTGTGCTGGTGGTCTGCATCTTCCTTGTCCGGCAATTGGCCCACGCGACCAAGGTCGAGGATTGCCTGATGGCCCACCGCATCAACTGCGACAAGGTCGCCGCCGCGCGCTGAGCCGGTGCCTTCCAGGTTGGGTTGGAATTCGAGCGGTTGACGCGCCCCCGATCTGTGGCAGCGTGTGGGTTGGATTTTTGGTCGTGGGGGATGGTATGCGCATTGCGCAGATGGATTGGCGGATGGTCGAGGACTGGTTGCGCCACGACGACCGCGGCGTGCTGGCGCTCGGCAGCGTCGAGCAGCATTCCGGGCTGTCGCTCGCCACTGACGCCATCCTGGCGGAACGGGTTGCGGTGGAGGCGGCGGAGCCGCTCGGCATTCCGGTGTTTCCGGCCATGCCGTTTGGTCTGGCGCCGTATTTCCAGGCCTTTCCCGGCAGCATGACGTTGCGGGTGGAAACCTACTGCGCGGTGATGCGCGACCTGCTGGACAGCATGAAGCGGGGCGGGTTTCGCCGCATCGTCGTTGTGAACGGCCATGGCGGCAATGCGCCGGCCGGGGCGCTGGCGCAGGAATGGATGATGGACAACCCGGATTGCCGGGTGCGGTTTCATGACTGGTGGCGCGCGCCGCGCACCATGGCGCTGGTGCAGGCGACCGATCGGGTGGCCAGCCATGGCAGCTGGATGGAGAATTTCCCCTGGACGCGGCTGGCGAGCACGCCGGCGGATGATGCCAAGGCGATGGTCGATCTCGACCGGCTGAAGACGCTCGCGCCGTTCGAGGCGCGGACCATGCTGGAGGATGGCAATTTCGGCGGACGTACCCAGCGGCCGGATGCCGAGATGCTGGCGATCTGGCAGGCCGGCGTCGAGGAAACGCGCGCGCAGATGGAGAATTGGTGATGGCCACGGTTTCGCCGCAGCGCATCCTGATCTGGGGGGCGGGTGCCATCGGCGGCACTGCGGGTGCCTATCTCAAACGCGCGGGTCACGACATCAGCTTCGTCGATGTCGTGCCCGAGCACGTCCAGGCGATCCGCACCAGCGGCCTGCGCATCACCGGGCCGGTCGATCAGTTCACTGTCGTCGCTCCGGCCTTCATGCCCGAACAGGTCGTGGGCACCTGGGACATGATCTTCCTGGCGGTGAAGGCGCAGCATACCGAGGCGGCCACCCGCGCGCTGCTGCCGCATCTGTCCCAGGACGGCTATGTGCTGTCGCTGCAGAATGGGCTGTGCGAGACCATCATTGAGCGCATCGTCGGGCGCGATCGCGTTGTGGGCGCATTCATCAACTATTCCACCGACTGGATCGCCCCGGGCGAGGTGATGTTTGGTAGC
>JANXSA010000245.1 GCA_025352915.1 Rhodospirillales bacterium
CACAAAATCAGGTGCTTGTCAAATTGGCTACCGCATTCCTCCGGGGATCGAGGTTCCTGGGGGGATGATCAAAGCTACCTCGCTTCCCGCCTCACCCCAATAGCCGCCCGATCACCCGCGCCGTGTAGTCCACGACCGGGATGATGCGGCCGTAATTGATCCGCGTCGGCCCGATCACCCCGATGGCGCCGACGATGCGGTTGGCGGCGTTGCGGGCGGGGGCGACCACCATCGACATGCCGGTGGTGCCGAACAGGCCGCTTTCGGCGCCGATGAAGATGCGCACGCCGTCGCTGCGTTCGGCCAGTTCCAACAGACGCAGCATGGTTTCCTGGGCTTCCAGGCGTTCGAACAGGACCTGGATGGCGCCGAGGCGTTCGATTTGGGTGACGTCCTGGAGCAGCTTGCCCTGGCCGCGCACGATCAGGCTGGCGCTGCGGCCGTCGCCGGTCCAGGTGGCCAGGCCGGCTTCGACGATCAGGCTCGACAGCGCGTCGAGCTGGGTACGGTTGGCGGCGATTTCCTCGGCGACGATGCGTTGGAGTTCGGCCAGCGGGCGGCCGGAGAGGCGGGCGTTGAGGTAGTTGCCGGCTTGTTGCAGGGCGCTCGGCGGCACGCCGGGGGGGATGTCGATCACCCGGTTTTCGACATGGCCGTCACCGGCGACCAGGACCACCAGGGCGCGGCCGGAGCCGAGCGGGACGAACTCGATATGGCGCAGCGGGCCCTCGCTCTTCGGCGCCAGCACCAGCCCGGCCGCCGCCGACAGGCCGGACAGCATGGTCGATGCCTCGGCCATGGTGTCCTCCAGGCTGCGCCCGGACGTCGCCAGCGAGGCGCCGATCGCGTCACGGTCGTCATCCGACAGCTCGCCGAATTGCAGCATCCCGTCCACGAACAGCCGCAGCCCGAGATCGGTCGGCAGCCGCCCGGCCGAGGTATGCGGCGCAAACAACAGCCCGGCATCGGTCAAGTCAGCCATCACATTGCGGATCGTCGCCGGCGACAACGCCATCGGCAGCCGCCGCGACAGCGTCCGGCTGCCCACCGGCTCGCCGGTCTCGACATACTGCTCGACAATCTCGCGCAGAACGGCGGCTGACCGCGCATCGAGCGCGGGCGGCAACGGAGCCGCACGACCGCCGAGAATGGGGCGACCGCCGGCGGGGTTCACCGGGTGGTCCATGCGATCATCCTGACAGGTCCTGCCGGAGATTGGAAACGGCAAAGCGCTGGCCGATCAGGGTATTCGGGTGAAGGTGCAGGTAGCCGGCAAGGCTCCGCCGGCGGAGCAATGCTTGTTCTCCCGATTTCCTTGGCCAGGCGTTCAAACGGCGCATCGATGCAATGAGATCGCGTCCCGAGCTGCGGTAATTTTCATGGGTATTTCCCGTATCTGCCCCGGGTGCCGAGCATGTGCGAATGTTGGATTGAGGAAAGCCGGCTGAACGATGCCCGATCGTTCAACTCCGCCAACACGCTCCCGCTGAACACGAAATTCAAGACGAGGTAGCTCCATGCGATACTTGACCCTCCCGGCTGCCAAGCCTGTCCATCTCCTGTGGCCGGCTGCGGCCGGGGCAGTTGTCGGCACCGCGCTGCTCGTCAGCCTGCTGAATGGCGCGCATGCCCAAACGGCCCCGAACGGAGGATTTCAGCTGGCCCAGGCCATGGCCCCGCAGAATCCGGCCATGGCCCCGCAGAATCCGGCCGTCGCACCAAGGTCCTCGGCCGCCGCCGGGGCGACCGAGGCCAAGGGGGAGACCGTTGAACAGCGGATCTCCGTCCTGCACGCCGCGCTCAAGATCACCCCTGACCAGGACGCGAAATGGAAGGCGGTGGCCAAAGCAATGCGTGAGAATGCTGCCACCATGGACAAGCTGGTGGCAGAAGTGGAGAAGACGCCCAGCCAGGCGATGACGGCCGTGGAAGACTTGCAGGTGTATCAGAAATTCGCCCAAGCCCATGTCGACGGGCTGAAGAACCTGATTGACGACTTCAAGGTACTGTATGGCGCGATGTCTGCCGCGCAGAAAAAGACCGCCGACGAGGTGTTCAGGTCTTCGGGCAGCTAGATCGGGTGATTCTCGGCGCCGGTGAGCGCGCTTTGCCGATCACGCGCCAAACAAACTGTCGCTGGTTGGCCCGCGCTGGAGGTCCAAAATCGAAGCGGGCGAAAGCCTGCCTGGGATTCTGACCAAGGCGCGAACGAGGTGCGTCGCGCCACCAGGGGACAAAAATTCAACAAGGGAGGCCGTCATGGCCTGGGTTGTCGATACGAAAACAAAATATAACCTGTCGCCGCTTGTCGCGGTCGGGCTTGTGGTCGCCGCGTTGCTTGCGTTCGGGGCGATTGCCGAATCGGCGAGCGCCGAAGGCCGCGGCCGCGGTCACGACAAGTATGATCGTCACCGGAACTGGAACGGCGGGTATTATCGTGCCCCGCCGGTCATCTATGGCTCGCCATACGGTCCATCATATTATCAGCGGCCGTACTATGGTCCGCCGATCTATTATGCGCCGCCGCTCGTCTACGGACCCGGCCTCCAGTTCAACTTTCAGCTCCGCTGAGCTTCCTGCCAGGGTCGACCGGGCCTATGCGGACAGCGCGACCACGGCGTCGAGCAGCACTTGGGCGCCTTTGGCCAGTTGCTCCGGGGTCGAGTATTCGCCGGGGTTATGGCTGATGCCGCCGACGCTGGGGACGAAGAGCATGGCGGCGGGGCAGACTCGGGCGGCCATCACGGCGTCGTGGCCGGCGACGGCGAGCATGTCGCGTGTGGTCATTTGGCGGGCTTGGGCGGCGGTGCGCAGGGTGTTGGCGATTTTGGCGTCGAAGCGGACGGGGCCGAAGGTGGTGTAGGGGTCGACGTCGATGCGGAGCTGGCGGCGAGTGGCAATCTCGGCCACCGCGCCGAGGAAGTCGGTTTGCATCTCGGCGGCGCGGGCCGGGTCTTCATGGCGGACGTCGCTGTGCAGGCGGGTGATGTTGGCCACCGCACCGCGGGCGTTCGGGCTGTTGGTGATCCAGGTGGTCGAGCTGCGGCCGCCGGGTTCGCCCGCGATGCCGACGCGCTCGCTGGCCAAAATAACTTCGGCGGCGGCGGCCAGGCTGTCGCGGCGGCGGTCCATGGACATCGGGCCGGCGTGGCTGGGGGTGCCGGTGACGGTGATCTGGAAGTAGCGCGCCTGGACGGTGCCGGTGACGATGCCGATGTCCTGGCCGGTGGATTCGAGGATCGCACCCTGTTCGATGTGCAGTTCCAGGAAGGCGGCCCAGCGGCGCGGGGCGGGCGCGGCGGGGCCGGCGAGGTTGTGGGCGGCGAGGGCCTGGGCGACGCTGATGCCGTCGTCGTCGCGGACGGACAGTGCCTCGGCCAGGGTCATGTCGCCGGCGTGGACGCGGCTGCCCATCATGGCGGGGCGGAAGCGGGTGCCTTCCTCGTTGGTCCAGTTGACCAGTTCGAGCGGGGCTTTCGTCGTGATGCCGGCTTCGGCGAGGACCCGGATGACTTCGAGGCCGGCGAGCACGCCGGAGACGCCGTCGAAGCGGCCGCCGGTGGGGACGGTGTCGAGGTGGCTGCCGAAGGCGACGGCCGGCAGGGCGGCGCTACCGGCGCGGCGGTAGAAGGTGTTGGCCAGGGCATCGCGTTCTTCGGTCAGGCCGAGCGCGAAGCACCAAGCTGTCAGGAGGGCGCGAGCCTCGGCGTCGAGCGCGCTCAGCGCCGGGCGGTTGCTGCCGCCTTCGGGCGAGGGGCCGATTTCGGCCATCCGCATGTGGTCGGACCAGAGGCGGGCGGCGTTGACGGAGAGTGCGGACATGTCGGAAGGCTAGACCGCGCGGCTTGCGCATGGAAGGGCGGCGGCCGGGTGGGTTGCCAATCGCGGCCAATTCGGGTGGCTTGGCGCATCTGAGCGGGAGACGCTGCCGCATGAGTGCCGGATGGAAGCGCGCCGAGTTGGCCACGCTGGGCCAGATTTCTGGCGCCCACATGGTTAGTCACATCCATATCCTGGTGCTGCCGCCGCTGTTTCCGTTGCTGAAGGAGCAGTTTGGCGTCAGCTATCTCGAACTGGGATTCGCGTTGACGCTGTTCAATATCGTCTCGGCGCTGATGCAGACGCCTATGGGGTTTGCGGTGGACCGGTTCGGGCCGCGGCGGCTGTTGATCGGCGGACTGCTGCTGGGCGGATCGGCGTTCATCCTGGCCGGGATGAACCCGGTCTATCCCGTGCTGCTGGCGGCCTCGGTAATGGCCGGGCTGGCGAACTGCGTCTATCATCCCAGCGACTACGCGATGCTGTCGTCCGGCGTGATCGGCGAGGCGCGGGTGGGCCGCGCGTTCTCGATCCACACTTTTGCCGGTTACGTCGGCAGCGCGCTGGCGCCGGCGGGGATGCTGTTGGCG
>JANXSA010000273.1 GCA_025352915.1 Rhodospirillales bacterium
CAACCGGTCGGCGTCGTTCTCGCCGCCGAGCATGCCGATGCGGATGACCGGGACTTGGGCGGCCCACGGGCGTCGGCCTTTGGCGGGCATGTCCTGGGCCATGGCGGGCAGGGCTAAGGCGCTGGCGGCGAGGGCGAGGCTGTGACGGCGCGTGAGCATGGCGCTTCCCCTGTTGTGGTGTGGTTGGCAAGGGTGGGGCGTGACGGTTTTGTGTCAAGAGGCCGCGACGGCCACGCCGGTGGCGATGAGCGCCGCGATCTCGGCAGGCGTGAACCCCGCCTCACCCAGCACCTCGGCATTGTGCTCGCCGACCTCAGGCGGTTGGCGGTGCAGGGTGCTGCGAGCGCGCGCGGCGCCGAATTCCAGCGGCAGGGCGGGCAGGCCGACCTTGGTGCCGTGTTCGCCGCCGATGCGGCTGACGAAGACATCGAGCAGCCCGCCGGTGGCCAGCAGATGCGCGTCCTCGAACATGTCGCCGGGTTTGCCGACCGGTGCCCAGGAGACGGCGCAGCGTTCCAGCCGGGCGGCGACCTCGGCGGTGGGCAGCACGGCGGTGATCTTCTTCAGTTCGGGGATGAGCCATTCGCGCTCGGTCACCCGCATCACGTTGCTGGCCAGGCGCGGATCGGCGGCGAGGGATTGCAGGGCGAATTCTTCGGTGAAGCGGGTCCATTGCTGGTCGCTGGTGACGCCGATGAAAAGCTGGCTGTCGGCGGTCGGGAACACCTCGTAGATCGCCCAGGCGCCGCGCCGTTCGGGCATCGGCGGCATGTCCTCGCCGGTGATCGCGATGCCGGCCATGTGGCTGGCCATCAGGAAGGCGGCGCTCTCGAACAACGCGCTCGATACGCGCTGGCCGCGCCCGGTCAGGTCACGCTCGCGCAACGCCGCCTGCACCGCGACCACGCCGAACACCGCGCCCAGAATGTCGATCACCGAGGCCCCCGCCCGCAGCGGCCGCCCGGCCGGCCCGGTCATGTGGGCGAGCCCGACATGGAACTGCACCACCTCGTCCAGCGCCGGGCGATGCGCGTATGGGCCGGCCAGGTAGCCCTTCAACGCCAGGTAGATCAGGCGCGGATTGCGCGCCGCCAGCACTTCGTAGCCACAGCCCAGGCGCTCCATGGTGCCAGGGCCGTAATTCTCCAGCACGATATCGGCGTGTTCCACCAGCCGGTGCACCGCCGCCTGGCCCTCCGGCCGCTTCAGGTCGAGCGCGATGCCGCGCTTGTTGCGGTTGAAGGCGGCGAAAAACCCGGCGGCAAACCCGCCAAGCTGGCGCGTGTGGTCGCCGTGCGGGGCCGGCTCCACCTTCACCACATCGGCGCCGAGATCGGCCAGCACCAGCCCGGCCGTAGGCCCCATGATGGTGTGGCTGAATTCCAGCACCCGAAGCCCCGCGAGGGGCGCCGCGGTGACCGTCATTCAGCGGCCACCCGGCGGAACGCACCCAGCGAGCCGGCATGGATCAACTCGCTCGGCAGCACGTGGCCGACGATTTCCTCCGCCATGCGCCCGACCTCGATCAGCCGATCGAGATCAACGCCGGTGGCGATGCCCATTTCCTCGCATAGCAGCACCAGCTCCTCGGTGCAGATATTCCCGGCCGCACCCTTCTGGCCGGCGAACGGGCAGCCGCCCAGCCCGCCGACAGTGCTGTCGAACTGGCTCACCCCCAGCTTCAGCGCCGCATGGGCATTGGCCACCGCCAGCCCGCGCGTGTCGTGCAGATGCAGCGCGATTTTCATCGCCGGCCACTTGGCGCGCACAGTGGCGATCACCCGCTCGATGCGCGGCGGAATCGCCCAGCCCATGGTGTCGGCCAGGGAAAAAACCTCGATCTCCGCGCCCTGCTCGGCGGCGATCGCCATGCCGTCTTCCAGCGTCTTGACCACCTGTTCGGCCGAGATATCGCCCTGGTAGTTGCAGCCGAATGCCGCCATCACGCCGATGCGGTTGACCTTGATGCCGTGGCTCAGATGCAGCGCCGTCTGTTTCTTCATCGCCACCACGTTCTCGTCATGGCTGCGGTTGAGGTTCTTGCGCGTAAACCCCTCGCTGGCGGTCAGCGAAATCGACCCGGTCATGGTCAGCTTTTCCCGGTACGCCAGCGCCCGCTCCAGCCCGTTCGAATTGAACCACAGCGCGGTGTAATCCACTCCCGGGCGCATGCTGAACCCCTCGACCGTCGCCTCGGCATCGGCCCAGCCGGGCACCAGCCGCGTATTGACGAACGAGCACACCTGGATGTGGTGCAGCCCGGTTTCGGCCAGCGCCTCGATCAGCCGGATTTTTGCGGCGGTCGGGATCGGCCCGGGCTCAATTTGAAAACCCTCGCGCGGGCCTTCTTCGTGGATGTCGACATGGGTAGGCAGGTCGGTCATGGCGGTCGCTCCCTCTTGGCGGCGGCAGGATACCGGGTGGGGCGGGGGGTGCCAACCAGGAAGGAAGGTCTTCTTTTTCTGTAGAAAAAGAAGCAAAAAGACTTTCATCCGCTCAGCTTTATGGATGAAGTTTTTTTGCTTCTTTTTGTTCACAAAAAGAAGATTCTTGCTGCCTGAGGGAACCATGCCATGCCCGACGCCGAGTATGACATCGCCATCGCCGGCGGCGGTTCGGCCG
>JANXSA010000304.1 GCA_025352915.1 Rhodospirillales bacterium
CAGCAGCATCTGCTCCAGCACCCGTTCGGCGCCGGCATAGTCCTGGAGCCAATCGTGGATGATGGCGATCTTCATGCCGCTTTGTCCCCGGGGGCGAGGCTGGCGGCAAGGGTGGCGAGGCGGGTGGCGGCGGAATGCCAGCTAAATTCAGCGGCCCGCGCCACACCGGCGGCACGCAGGCGCGCGACACAGGCGGGGTCATCGAGCACCTGGCGCACCGCGTGAGCAATGTCAGCTTGGTCCAGGGGATCGGCCAGCAATGCGGCATCGGCGCAGATTTCGGGCAGGGAACCGGCGCGCGCGGCCACGACCGGGCAGGCGCAGGCCATCGCCTCGACGGCGGGCAGGCCGAAGCCCTCATGACGCGAGGGGAAGACGAAGCACGCGGCCGCTTCGTACAGCGCGCGCAACCCCGCATCGTCGACCCGGCCGATATAGCGGGCCGGCTGGGGCAGGGTGGCGGCGCCGAAGACGCGGGGGTTGAGGCCGCCGGTGATGACAAGGTCCATGCCCCGCGCATCGAGCATAGCGGCAGTGGCGCCGAGGGCGGCGAGGTTCTTGTGTGCGGCGAGGCTGCCGACGGCCAGGACGTACGGGCGGACGAGGCCGAGACGGACAGGCAGGTCGGCATCCGCCGGGTTGTGCAGGATGTGCTCGGCCCCCTCGCCGAGTACGGCGATCGCGGCCGGGTCGATGTCGAGGTGGTGGGCGATGCCGTCGCGCGCGAAGACGGAGACGGTGGCCAGGCGTACGCCGCGGCGGACCAAGCCGCGTTGCAACCAATGGTACCAGGTACGAAAGCGCCAGCTGTAGGACTCGGGAAATGCAAAGGTTGCCGCATCGTGGATCACCACAACCTGGCGGCGCAACGCCAGCGGTGCAGTGTTGCCGAGATTGAGCAGCACGCCGCCCGTGGCGTGGCGTGGCAGGTCGAGCTGTTCCCAGGCCTGGCCGCGCAGATGGCCGATGCGTCGCACCCGCAGTTCCGATGCGTCGCGCGCGGTCGAAGGGGCTAGGACGTCCACAAGGTTCTGGGCGGTGAGGGCGCGGGTGATTTCGACCGCGAAGCGCTGCACTCCGGTCATGTCCTGGGTCAGGAAGCGGCCATTGACCAGCAACTGGGTCATGGTGGAACAGCGATCCGCCGGCGCGCGGCCAAGGCGCCTTGGGCCATCCGATGCGCATCCTCATCCACGCGAGCGGCGCAGGCGATCAGAGCGCCGATCAGCAGGTAGAAATCCGGCGAGATCACCGCCGGGACCGACATGACCGCGGCGGTGAGGTGGCCCAACACACCGGCCGACAGCCCGTCCAGCACCATGCTCTGCCCTCTCGTGGCAACCATGCGGCGGGCATGGCCGACATGGCGCACCAGCCGTACCGCGAACCATAGCAACAGGGCACAGCCGAATATGCCGAGATTGGCCAGCAGCCCGGACACCAGGCTGGAAGACCGCACGCTGCCCCAGCCGGCGCCGAGGCCGTAGCTGGGGAACAGGATGCCCAGGCTGTCTCGATCGAGCCCGGTGCGGCTGGCGAAGGATTCGCCGTCGGCTTTGTTCAGGCTCTGGCGGGTGACCAGGGCGATCGATTCTTCGAATTGAGCGGACAGGGTGGAGATCGACAGCGCGGCGGCAATAGAGATCAACATGATCGGCACCGCAAAGACGAAGATGCGCAAGGCCACTGGCTTCGGCGCGCGGGTCAGGCCGTATGCCACCATCGCCAATCCGCCGACCGAGAGCACGGCAAAGCCGGTGGTGGAGGTGGAAAGCACCAGCGCCAGCACCGCGAATGGCAGCAACCAGAGCGCCAACCGGTTGCCGTGGCCGCGCAGCACCAGCCAGGCGCAGCAAAAGATCGGCCCGGACAGGTAATAGGCCAAGGCGGCAGGCTCGCTGAAGGTGCCGTTGATCCGCGGCACGATGCCCACTGTTTGGTTGGGGTGCTGCGCCCAGCCGGGGTTGGAATATAGAAAGGCCTCGGGATACCAGATCCCGGTCAGCTTGTTGGCCAGTTGCCAGGCGCAGACCGCCACCACAACGACGCCGCAGCCGAGATAGGTTTGTAGCAGTCGCACCGGATCGATGCGCGAACGGCTGAGATACAGCGCCGCGCCAACTAGCATGGCGGTGTCGAGCAACAGATAGAGGGATTGCGTGACATTGCCGCCGCTGGGCGCGAGTGGCACCGGGATATTGAAGGGCGGAGCCAGCTTTTGTGGCCAGACGGTGAAGGCGCCGGCAAACAGCCGTGGCACCAGGATCGCGGTGAGCAAGGCATAGGCAGCGGTCAGCAGGAACGGCTCCAGCGTGCGCCAGGCGCGGGGTCCGGCGGGGAAGCGGGCACCGAGCAAGATTTGCAGCGCGACATAGGCCAGGAACAGGCAGGCCGGGATCACCCCGGGCGGCAGGCCGAGACCGCCGATGGTCAGCGGCGTGGCGGCACCAAAGGCGCTGGCGAGCAACACCAGTTGCAACTGCCAGGTGGGTTGCAGGATGGCGGCGACGCAGAGTGGCAACAGGACGTAGCCGAAGGGGGTCAACTCCATGCCAAGGCTTTCGGCGGGAGAGCGAGGAAGGCAAGTCTTCTTTTTGTGAACAAAAAGAAGCAAAAAAACTTCTTCCGTTTGCCCTTCGTCGGGGCATTCGTGGCCTGCCAGTGGGTAAAGTTTTTTTGCTTCTTTTTGTTCACAAAAAGAAGACCTTGCTTTCCCCGCCGGGTTTCAGCGCAGGTAGCTGCCATACTTGCGGTGGACATAGGCGTGGCTGCCCTCGGAGGCGGCGAGCGAGCGCAAATTTGCCTGGGTGATGACAATGCCGGCCACCTTGGCGCCGTAGACGCGCAGTTGTTTCAGTGCCTGGAGCACCAACACGCGCGGGGTGCGGCGCCAGCGCACCACCATCACCGTGGCGTCGGCCATCAGCGACAGGACGCGGCTGTCGACCACTGCCAGGACCGGCGGCGAGTCCAGGATGATGATGTCGTAATGCTCGCGCGCCTCGGTCACCAGGGCGCGCAGGGCGTCGGACGAGACGATGGTCTGGACGTTCTCGCGCGCGCCGGCGGCTGTGATGACGTCGAGCTGGGTGGCTTCGTCGCGCTGCACCAGGTCGGCCACGCGCTGGCCGGCGACCAGGGCGCCGACGCCTTGTTGCGGCACGATGCCCAGGGTGGCGGCGATGCCGGGCCGGCGCAGGTCGCAATCGATCAGCAGGCTGCGTCCGCCGGCGCGCGCCACGCTGCGGGCCAGCGCCACCGAGAAGAAGGTCTTGCCCTCGTCCGGCAGGGCGGAGGTGACCAGGACGACTTTCGGCCGCCCGGCGACGTCGGCCATCTGGAGCGCGCCGCGCACGGTGTTGATGGCTTCCAGGAACGGCATGTCGCGCTCGTCCAGCATCAGCGCGGTGGCACGGTCGCGGGCGCGCGGGATGAAGCCGAGGGCGGACAGGCCGGTTTCCTCCTCGACCTGTTCGGCGGTGCGGAAGCCGGTCTCCAGCCGGTCGCGCACCAGGGCGGCGATCACCGCGATCAGGCAGGCGGCGAAGAAGGACAGCACCAGCAATTGCCGCTTGGTCGGCGGGGTCGAGCCGAGCGGGGTGGTGGCGCGCGAGACCAGGGTGGCGTCGGGTTGCTGGCCGCCGCTCTGGTTGGCGTTCTGTTCGGCGCGGTTCAGCGTCTCGGTATAGACCATGCGCGCGGCGGTGGCCTCGGTCTCCAGCTCGCGCAGGCGGATCTCGGCCTTGCTCTGGTCGGCGACCTGGCCTTGCAGCTCGTTCAGGCTGGCGCGCAGCGAGGTTTCGCGGGCGCGGGCGGCGGCGACTTCGCTGATGATCGAGCCGACGACCTTGGCCACCTCGTCGTCGATGCGGGTGCGCACCTCGCGTTCTTCGGCGCGCAGGGCGACCACGGCGGGGTTGGCCTCCAGCCGGGACTGGCCGATGCTGGCCTGGCGGGCGGCGATCTCGGATTGCTGGGTGCGCAGGCGCTGGATCAGGGGCGAGGCGACCACCTCGGGGATGGCGTACAGGCTGCCCTGGCCACGCTGGGCGGCGCGGATCTGTTCCAGGCTGACTTCGCGCGACAGCCTGGCACTGGTCGCCTGAACCAATTGCGTGTTGATCTGGGCCAGTTGCTGACCGAGCATGGTGACGCGGCGTTCGCCGGTGGTGGCCGAGGAGCGGTCCTCGATCAGGCCGTTGGCCTCGCGGAAGCTGGCGACCTCGCGCTCGGCCTCGCGCAGCTTGCCCTTGAGCGGGGCGAGGCGCTGGTCGAGGAAGGCGTTGGCGCGCTGGACCGCGTTGTCCTTCAGCTCCTTGTTGAAGTCCAGGTAGACGTCGGCATATTCGTTGGCGATGCGCTCGGCGAGCTCGGGATCCTCGGTGCGCACCTGGACGGCGACGACGTAGGAGCGGCTGTCGTTGGCAACGCTGAGTTTTTCGGTGGCGAGCATGGTGGCGGCGGCGCGCTGCTTCTCCTCGTCCGACAGCGGCCGCGGCTCGGGCGGGGCCTGGCCGGCGAGTGCCAGAAGGGGGGCGAACTGAGCGGCCATGCCACCGGGGCGGCGCGACAAGGCTGCTGCGAATTCGGGTTCGCGCACCAGGTCGAGGCGGCGGACCACCGCGATGGCCAGCGCCTGGGAGCGGATGATGTCGACCTGGGTCTGGACCTGGAGCAGGTCCGCCTGGCTGCCGGTGACGATCGCCTGGAGGTCGGACATGGCGTTGCGCCGGGTGTCGATCAGGATCAGCGCGCGGGCGTCGTAAGTTGGGATGAGGCTGGCGATCTGCACCGCCGCACCGGCCATCAGCACGATGACAACGGTGAAGATCAGCAGCTTGCGGCGCCACAGCAAGTCAACCAGGCGGAACGGCGAGATGGTGTCGGGCGGGCGCACTTCGCCCAGCACATCGACCTGCAGGCCGTCGGACGGGCGGGTCAGCGACATCTCATTCGGCCGGAACGGGGCGCGCGATGGCGGTGTCGGTCATGAGCCGGTGAAATTCCAGTGGAGCTGTCAGGGGAGCTGAAAATTCGACTGCGAAGGACGAGCGATAGCAACAATTCATGTGAAGGTCCAATGACGCCGGTCGGTAAGCTGTTAAAAAATCGTGGGCTTTAGCGATGAGGCTGAGCAGAAAACATCGGGCGAAGCTGAAAAATGCGTCGGGGCCTCGTTTGGCGAGAATATGCAGCGGGGGGATGGATTGCAAGCAAACCCCGGTACGCCGACCATGGCGCGGTGATTGCGATAAGCTTCATGTTGAGCGGGCGTTTTGCGGCGGGGTTTGCCCTGTTGCTGGGGCTGTGCGCGGCGCAGCTGTGCGCATCGGGGGCGGCGCATGCGCAACTGATCGACCGCTATTTCCCGGCGGGGCTGCCCGGTTATGGCGTGCAGCCTGGGGTTACCGTGCAGTCGCGGGCGCGGCCGGCCTATGACCCGCTCGGGGTGCGCGTCGGCGGGATCGTGGTGCGGCCGACGCTGTCGACCGGGCTGGGCTATACCAGCAACGCGCTCGGCCAGCCGCGCGGAGGCGGTTCGGTGCTGGCGCAGACTTCGGGCAGCCTGCTGGTTGGCAGCGACTGGGGGCGGCATGCGATCGGCGGCTTCCTGAGCTTCGACGACCAGCGCTATCTGTCGGCCAGCGCGCAATCGGCCACCGCCTGGACCGCTGCACTCGGCGGCACGATGGAGATCGGCCGCGGCGCCCTGGTGCTGGGGGCGGCGCATCTGGACCTGTTCCAGACTGCGCGTGCGCTGGATGGGCTGGCGATCGACCGGCCGGGCCGGTTCCAGGTGGAAAACGCGCGCGCCAACTACACTTGGCGCAGCGGGCGGTTGTCGATGGCGCCGGGGCTTGCGGTGAGCGCCACGCGTTTTGACGAAGTGTTCGTGCGCGGCCAGCGGGTGGTGCAGCGCTATCGCGACCGCACCGCGATCGAAGGCAACCTCACCGCGCGCTGGGAGCTGGCGCCGCTGCGCGACCTGGTGCTGGACCTGCGCGCGGTCGGCTTCGACCATGCCCGGCGCGAGCCCGGCCAGCCGAGCCGCGATGCCACCACCGTCGCGCTGCTCGGCGGCATCGACTACGCCACCGACGCGGTGTGGCGGGTGCGGGCACTGGTCGGCGTGCAGCATCGCCGCTTCGCCGACCCGACGCTAAAGGCCGTGGTTGGCCCGATGGCCGAGGTTTCGGCGATCTGGGCACCGTCAGGGTTGACCACCGTTGTGGCCACACTGTCGCGGCGGATCGAGGATGCGGCGGAACTGGCGGCGGTGAGTTATAGCTTCACCGGGTTGCGGGTGGCCGTCGATCACGAGCTGTACCGCAACCTGGTGCTGGCGGGCTATGGCGAGCTGCAACAGGCGGAATACCAGCAGCGCAGCGGGCGCGACCGCACCGCCGGCTTCGGGCTGGGGGCGACCTGGCTGGTCAACCGGCGGGTGCGGGTTTCGGCCAACTGGGACTGGAGCACGCGATGGCGCAGCGATGGAGTGATGGTGGACGAGGGTGTGGCGCTGCTGCGGTTGCGCTTTGCGATGTAGGATGGAGAGCGACGGAATGGGTGGGGGTCGGATGACATTGCGCTGGACGCTGGTCGTGCTGCTGCTGGCCGGATGCAGTCGGATCAAGGACTTGCCGCCGGTGCCGGACGCGGGCGACGCCGCCTATCGCTTGGGCGTCAGCGACCAGGTGCGGCTGCTGACCTTCGGCGAGGAGTCGCTCTCGGAAATCTTCCGGGTCAATGACGGCGGCAACATCGCCCTGCCGCTGCTTGGGCCGGTGCGTGCGCGCGGGCTGACCACCGATGAGCTGAGCCGGGCCATTGCCGGCGAGCTGACCCGCCGCGGGCTGATCCGTGACGCCTCGGTCGCCGTCGAGGTGGTCGAATACCGCCCGGTCTTCGTGCTCGGCGAGGTCAACCGGCCGGGGCAGTACCCGTACCAGCCGGGCATGACGGTGCTGAGCGTCGCCGCGGTCGCCGGCGGCTTCACCTATCGCGCGGTCCAGGATCAGGCGGCGGTGGTGCGGCTGGTTGACGGGCGCCCGGTCGAGGGGCGGGCGAACCCGCTCACCGTGCTGCGGCCGGGGGATGTGGTGACGGTGTATGAGCGGCTATTTTAGCGCGCGGAAAGGAAGCAAGTTCTTCTTTTTTGAAAAAAAGAAGCAAAAAACTTTTTATCCATAAGGCACTAAATGGATGAAGTTTTTTTGCTTCTTTTTGTTCACAAAAAGAAGACTTCCTTTCAGCTTTCTTCCTGAAACGCCTCCTCGCGCTTGCGGCGAACGGCGGGCAGGATGACGATCAATAGCAGCACGCCGGCCAGGATCAGGAAGCTCAGGCTCAGCGGGCTGGTGACGAAGACTGTCGCGTCGCCGCGCGCCAGCAGCATGGCGCGGCGCAGGTAGGTTTCCATCATCGGGCCGAGGATGAAGCCGAGCAGCATCGGGGCGGCCTCGCAGTCCAGCTTGTGGAACAGGTAGCCC
>JANXSA010000307.1 GCA_025352915.1 Rhodospirillales bacterium
GCCGACCACGGGGCCGGCGAGTTCGAGGAATTTCGCTTCGAGTTCCGCGTCGGTCAGCGGGTCTTCCGGATCCCCTTTGCGGGTGGGCTGGAAGTGGCTGACGGTACGGCCGTCTTTGAGGGTGATGGCGACGCGGGCCGATCGCACGCCTGGGAAGGCGGCGGCGCAATCGGGGTCAACGCTCACGGTGACGCGCTGCATCAGCGCCTGGACAGCAGGGTCAGCGAGGCGATCCGGCCCAAACGCTGCCAGCCGGACGCTACCATGGACCAGGGCAGTGGCGACGGTGAATGGGGTGCTGAAGCGGCCCTCGAACGGGGTGGCGACGGATTTGCGCCCGGTGACGTCAAGCGTTGCCTGATAGCCGCCGACGGCGATGGCGGCGATGTCCTGATGGCCGAAGCCGTGGGTTGCCTGCAAGGTCAGCGCGGCATCGATGGCGGCGAAGCAATGGCCGCAACAGCCATGATTTTTGAAGGTCATCTGGGTGATGTTGTAGCGCGTGCCGAGGCCATCGGTCGCGGCGGCCCAGTTGGGGTTGACCGACATCGCCGCCCCAAAGCCCGCTTCGCCTTCCAGCACATCGAGCGCGCCGGTCATGCCGCGTGCCGCACCCATCGCGGCCATCGCACCAGCATCGGCGGCGTGCCCGGCATGCAGCGGCTTGGACATCGCGTCCGACCGAAACGCCTGCTGCAAGCCCGCGGCAAAAGTGCCGGCATTGGCGAGCGCATGGGCGGTTTGTTCGGCGCTGGCGCCGAGGATAGCGGCGACCGAGGCTGCCGCGCCGAATGTGCCGATCGTCCCGGTGGTGTGCCAGAACCGGTAATGCGACGGCTGCACCGCCACCCCGATGCGGGTGGAAATCTCGTACCCGACCACGATTGCCCGCAACAAATCCTCGCCGCTCGCCCCCTTCGCCTGCGCCGCCGCCAGGGCGGCGGCAATCACCGGGCAGCCCGGGTGGTAGACCGCATCACGGAAAATATCGTCGAACTCGATGGTGTGGCTGGCCGTGGCGTTGATTAGTGCCGCAGTGCGCAGGCCGGCCTTGAGGTTGCGGCCATAGACGATGGCGCGGCCATGGCCGATTTCGTCCTCCAGCCCCGCGACCAGCAGCGTCGCCGGTGCCAGTTGCGCGCCGGGCAACAGTGCTGCGAACCAGTCGATCAGCGCGCGCCTGGCATGGTGACGCACGGTGTCGGACAGCGACGAAGTCAACTCGCGCTCGGCATAGGCGGCCAAGGTCTCGCAAATGGTGGTCATGCATGCGCTCCGGTCAGCTTCGCGGTCGGTCGCCAAGCATGGCGGCGATTTCCGGCTCGATCAACGCCGCCAGCCGCGCATGGGCCTGCGCCGTCGGATGGATCGCGGGTTCGGGCGGGCGCAGCAGCGGATCGTAGTACTGGCTGCGGTCGATCATGCCGTTCGTCTCGAACAGCATAGTGGCATCGACATAGGCGATGCCGGCCACCTTGCCGCCGGCATAGCGCTGGGCGAGGCCCGCGTTCATCCCGCGCGTCGCCTGCGTCGTCCAGTCGCCACGGTCGCTCGGCAGCACGCCGATCACCAGCAGCTTCGCCACACGCCGCCGGATTTCCGCCACGCAGGCATCGTGGCCCGCCAGCGAATCCGCAACACTCCAGCGCAGCCGGCCGAAATTATTCGCCCCGATCAGCAGCACCGCCGCCTTGGGCGCAATCCCGTCGATCTCGCCATTGCGCAACCGCCAAAGCAGATGCGCCGTCGCATCGCCCTTGAAGCCGAGATTGACCGCATGCCGCCCGCCATAGAAATGCTGCCAGACCGGGGCAAAATTCTGCGCCTCCTGCGCGCTCGTCCGCTCCCAATCCTGGGTGATCGAATCGCCGATCCACAGCAGCTCAACCCGCCCCGCCCGCACCTCCCGCAGCTTCGCCGCATGGCGTTCGGCCCACCATTTGGTATCGGCGCGCGACAGCGGCGTGGCGGCGAGAGGAGCCCGCGCCGGACCCGCCGCCACCAGCCCCGCCGCCACAAGTCCCAGCGACGCGAGCAGCAGCCGGCGTCTCATCCGCCAGTGGCCGCCGCGATCTCAGCGGCACTCAGCCCGGCCTCGGCCAAGACTTCCTGCGTATGCTGCCCCAGCCGCGGCGCCAGCCGGCGGATCGAGGCCGGGGTGCCATAATAGCTGACCGGAATGCCCAGCACCGTCATCGGACCCTCGGTCGGATGCTCCACCGCCTTGAAGAAGTCGATCTCGTTCAGATAGGGATCGCGCCGCAACTCCTCCAGCGAGTTCGCCGGCCCATGCGGCAGGTCGGCGTCCTTCATCAGCACCAGCCACTCGGCATTGGTCTTCTG
>JANXSA010000317.1 GCA_025352915.1 Rhodospirillales bacterium
CGCCCGCCGTGTCGCCGCCGCGCGTGATGGTGAAGCTGAAACTCGCCGTCCCCACATTGCCTTCGACACCACTGGCGGTCACCGCCGCCACCGACAGGCTGGCCTGCTCCCCCGGCGCGGTATCGGCAATGCCCAACCGCCCGATCACCCCCGCCATCAGGTCGGCGTAGTACATCACCCCATCCGCCCGCTGCACGAAATAGGTCGGCCCGAAATCCCCCGGCCAGTCCAACAGGAAGTTGGTCACGCTGCGATCGTCGGTATCCACCGTGAACACATTGCCGCCGACGAAATCGGCAAACACGAAATGCCCGTCCAGGCTCGCCGGATAGACGCCCGAGCCCTCGATCATCCCGCCGCCAACCACCGCCTGCATCTGATACCCCGGCAGGATCGTGCCATGCGAGAACGCCCGGAACGCCGGCGTGACCACCACATCTCCGGCCGCCACCGCGGCATAGAACGCGGCAAACCCGTCATGCCCGCTATACAGCGGCGTCTTGCCCAGCGCCCCGCCATCCGCGCCCTCGTAATACGGCCAGCCGAAATTCGCCCCGGGCCCGCCGGCATTGATCTCCTCGAACGCAAACCAGCCGACATCGGCAATGAACAGCCGCCCATCGGCATCGAACGCCCCGGAAAACGGGTTGCGCAGCCCGTACTGGAACACCTTCGCCCGGTTGGCGTCCAAATCCTCCGCCTCGCCGGCGAACGGATTATCCGCCAGCCCCCGCCCGGTGATCGGATCAATCCGCAGCACCTTGCCGGACAAGCTGTCCAGCGACTGCACATCCACCGTGCGCGGATCGTCATAATTATACGAACTGCCGTCGCCGGTCTGGACATACAGCATCCCGTCCGGCCCGAAATTCAGCCGCCCGCCAGAATGCGAGCCACTATCGACCTTCAGGTAGTTCTGCTTGAACCCGCCGATCACCCGGTCGCCCGCCCCGATCACCCGGTCCGACGCAATCGCCGCAGCATTCACCGGATCGGTATAGGTCAGCACCCCGCCGCCGCTGATGTCGTCCAGCCCCTGCCCGCCCGCCCCCACCAGCACCACCCGGCTGCCCGCCACCAGGCTGCGATAGCCCGTCGCGGCATCGGCGGTATAGCGCACCACCTGCGCAAACCGGTTGCCCAGCCCGTCGCGCCCGGCATTGCCGGAATTCCCCGCCGTCTCCGCGGGATCAACCACATAAAACGCATAGACATACGGATTGCTGGCGAAATCCGGATGCAGCGCGATGTCCTGCAACCCACGATCGGCAAACGTGTTCGTCTCCGCGCGCAAATCCAGCAGGATCGAAACATCCCCCGTCGCGGAATCCACCACCCGGATCACGCCCGCCTTCTCCGCCACATAGATCAGCTCGGGATCAACCGGCGAAAACGCCACCCGGATCGGCTGCGCCAGCCCGCTGACCACCGTCGTCAGCGTCACGTCGTACACCGACACCAGCGGCGGCTCCACCGGCGGCGGCGGCGGCGGCGTCTCGTCGTCGATGATCGAAATCCGGTTGGTCCGCGGCGCCGCCAGCTCCGCCCCGGTGGCGCTGATCAGCGTCACCGTGAACACCTCGGTATCCTCGCCCAGCGCATCGTCCAGGATCGTGAACGGCACAAACACGCTGGCCGCCCCATCGGGCATCACCACGCTGCCGGTGACCCCGACATAATCCACCCCGGCGGTCGCGGTGTCGCCGAACACGCCATACTGGATCGTCACCGCGCCCGAGGTCGAACCCGAGCGGACGAATTCAACCTGGATGGTCGTGTCGGCCTCGCCCACGGAGGTTTCCGTGCGGCGGTGAAAAATGCTGCCAGCCATTGCGATACCATTCTCTATACGAAACGGACACGCCGCGCCGTGGCCAAGTCGATGCGCGGCAACTTAGGCGGGCAAGCGTGACGGCGGCAACGAGCAAGCACTTCTTTTTGAAAAAAGAAGCAAAAACTTTCATCCATCAGCGCGGCAGCACCGCATTCAACCGGGCAGCATCCACACCAGTGAACATCCCGTGGCGCAGCAACAGCGCGGTCAGAACCACCGACACGTTGAACTTGAAATCGTCGCTGTGGCAGATCGCCTCGGCAATGTCGGACAGCCGCCATAGCGTGAACGACTCAACCTCGCCGTCATGCGCGCGCGGCACGAAATCCTCCGGCAGTTCCACCTCGTAGCAATGCAGCAAATCGCGCCGCAGCCCCTCCGGCCGCTCCATCGCATAGCGGATGATCCCGGTATGCACCGCGCGGCGCGCCAGAACCGCCGGCATCGCCGCCTCCTCCGCCGCCTCCTTCACCAAAGTCTCCGCCGGCCCATACCCCGCCGGCATCCCGCCCGCCACGATGTGATCGAGCTTCCCCGGATCCAGCACCTTGCTCCGCGACCGCCGGGCGATCCAGATATGCAGCCCATCCGCCCCCGTCCTTCCAGATCGGCGCACCAAGCCGTCCAGATGGATCCCCTGCGCCTCGATCCCGAACGCCGGCAACGCCCCGCGATCAATCGTCGACAACACCGGCCCCTCCGGCGAAGCGCGCACATCGAACGCCTCGCGCCGGAACCGCATCAGCCCGCGCTCCGCCAACGCCCGCGCAATCCCCGGAAGTGCCGCGGCATCGTCCAGCACCACCCCGCCCGGCCCGCGATGCACCCCATCAAACTCCGCCACCGCCTCGGCCAGCGCCGGCCGCAGCCAACCCACCTGCTCCGCGCCCAACAGAAACGGCACCCGTCCCCCCGGCAGCCGGGCATCGTTCACGCTGGCGATATGGCGCAACAGGGTTTCCATCCCCCGCCGATAACCCCGAATGGCTGCCACGACCAGCCCCGTCCTTGGCGTTCGGTCCTTGGCGTTCGGCCCCGGGCGTGCCACATCCAGCCACATGAGAAGCACCAGCGGACCGCAACTGACCGTGGCCGGCGGCGAAGCGCGCTCCGGCCTGCAAACCGTCCGCTCGCTCCTGCCGTACCTATGGCCGCGCGACGACATCACCGCGCGCTTCCGCGTCGTCGTCGCCGCCATCTTCCTGGTCTGCGCCAAACTCGCGCTCGTCTGGGTGCCGGTCATCTATAGCTGGGCCGTCGATGCCCTGGTCCCCACCGCCGGCGCGGCGGTCGCCATCGTCGCCGTCCCCGCCGCCCTGATCATCGGCTACGGCCTGTTGCGCGTCGCCGCCAGCGGCTTCGGCGAAATGCGCGACGCCGTCTTCGCCGCGGTGCAACAGCGCACCGTCCGCCGCGTCGCCCTGCAAACCTTCCAGCATTTGCACCGCCTGTCGCTGCGCTTCCACCTCGACCGCCACACCGGCGGCCTGTCGCGCGCCATTGAGCGCGGCACGGTGGGCATCGAACAGGTCCTCCGCCTGGCGGTGTTCAACGTCATCCCCACCCTGCTCGAAGTGGTGATGGTCGTCGGCATCCTCTGGTACGTGTTCGACTGGCGCTTCGCCCTGGTCACCCTGGTCGCCGTCGCCCTCTACCTCTCCTTCACCCTGATCTTCTCCAACGTCCGCGTCCGCATCCGCCGCCGCATGAACGCCACCGACAGCGAGGCGCAGTCCCGCGCCGTCGACAGCCTGCTGAACTACGAAACCGTCAAATACTTCGGCAACGAACCGCACGAAGCCCGCCGCTTCGACGAAGCCTGGGCGCATTACGAGCGCGCGGCGGTCAAGAACCAGGTCACCCTGAACATCCTCAACCTCGGTCAGGCGGTGATCATCGCCATCGGCCTGTCGGTGGTAATGCTGATGGCCGCCCAGGGCGTCAGCAACGGCACCATGACCGTCGGCCGCTTCGTCCTGGTCAATACCTACCTGATGCAGCTCTATCAGCCACTGAACATGCTCGGCTTCGTCTACCGCGAAATCAAACAGGGCCTGACCGACATGGAAGCCCTGTTCCGCCTGCTCTCGCTGAACCAGGAAGTCGCCGACAAGCCCGGCGCTGCACCCCTCGCCACGGCGAAAGGCGAAGTCGTCTTCGATAACGTCCATTTCGGCTACCAGCCCGAGCGCGAAATCCTCAAGGGCGTCTCCTTCCGCGTCCCCGCCGGCGGCAGCCTGGCCATCGTCGGCTCCACCGGCGCCGGCAAATCCACC
>JANXSA010000348.1 GCA_025352915.1 Rhodospirillales bacterium
CCCCCGCTGGGTCTTCAACCCAAAGAACGTCCAGCCATTCCAGCGTGTCCCGGTGATGGCGCGTGCGATGGCGGACAGCGACCGATACGGTCGTCCCTCCCATTCATAGCCGTCCACTCGGACGACCACCGCGTGCTCGACGCCCTGGTAATTGCGAATCAGTTTCGTGCCGGTGACCGGTTTGTCGTCGCCGCGAATGCGTCGCAGCGTGATGTTGCCGCCGTCCAGTTGTTCGCCCATCGCTTCGAGACGGCGAAGTGTCTCGGGCTTCAACCCGCCATAGGCCAGTTCCTGGATGCGGTAGGCCAATCGGCTTTGCAGGAAGGCTCGGTTGTGCGGCGGCGCCTCCTTGCCGAACAACTCGCGCCACTGCGCCTGCAAGTCCGCCGCGGGTGCCGTCTTCAGGGCCACCAGGCGCCACAGCACGTCGGCCGGCGGGATGGCAGGGAACGTCGTGGGCGCGGCGATGGCCGCGGCGCCTGTGGGTTTGGCCAGTTTGGTCATGCGTCTCTCCGGTTGGTCCCGGTTGCATGACCGCGCTGGTGGGGCGGAAAGTGTAGGCGAAACTCTCCGTGGTCCCCGGTCTCCGCGGCGTCACGCGCGCATTCCTCGGCGCTGCGGCTGCGCAGCCGCAACAGGCCGGCGGCCAGGATGGCGCAGACCTCGCGGAGGTGTGGCGGGAGGTGGGGATTGAGATTTTTGCGCATGGTTCGACCCTAAGGTCGGGGCGTCAGACAAGAATCACAAGCGAAAACAATCGTCTAACGTATTCGTGCGAAAACAAAGGAAGCCGCGCGCAACGCTTCGTGTGCTGCCTCACGCCCGAAGAGGCGCCATCAGCAGTAGCCGGACCTCAGTCCGCATTTCCCGCAAGCCGAGTCGCGCATCGTGATGCCGTGACGAGCCCGCCGCGATCCGGACTTGACGGTTGACTCCAACCAAGACTACGCCAATCGGCGAATTACCAAAGGCAAGGAGCCAGCCGGATGCTACGGCGATGAAGTCACCCACAGCCACTCTGGGGCAGGCCATTATTGCGGCCAGAAAGGCCAATGGCATCAGCCAAAAAGACCTCGCAGCGGCGGTCCAGAAGGATGATGGCAGCGGGCCGATATCGCCGCAGTACCTCAATGACATCGAACACGACCGGCGCAGCCCGACATCCGACCAGTTGATTCGCGAATTCGCGCGCGCCCTGAAGGTCGACGAGAACTACCTGTTCGTGCTGGCAGGCAAGATACCCGACGATGTTCGTCGGGACGCCTCTGACCCGGTGGCCGTGGCCACTGCCTTTCGTGCCTTTCGCAGGACCATCTCCAGGTAGGATCAGCAGCGTGCCGAGTTGGATTGCGGACTCATCCGGGCGTTTTCCCCAGCGGCTCTATCTGCGCACGCCAGAGATCGATCGCGATTGTGAGATGGTCGTGTCCGAGTTTCTCCTTCGGCGCCATGGCGTTGTCCGCTATCCACTTTCCACGGCAGAACTCACCGTCCTGGTCGAAGAACACGCCAACAGCCTCGATCAGTATGCCGACCTTTCAGCCGAGGGTGATGACGTGGAAGGCATGACGTGCTTTCAGCCGGGTGGTCGGCCCGACGTGCTGATCTCCAAACATCTGACGAACCAACCCCACCGTGAGAATCGTCTGCGTACGACCCTGGCGCATGAATTCGGCCATGTATTTTATCACCGTGCCGTCTACGACCAGTTGTTTGCTGCACCGCCGGGGCTGTTCCCAACTTCGGCCGTGGACACCAGGACGGTATGCAAGCGCGATACGATGGTGCAGGCCGGTGAGGGCGATTGGCTGGAGTGGCAGGCAGGTTACGTGTGTGGCGCGCTGCTGATGCCGGTGACGGCCATCCGGCGCTTGATCGCCGACCTTCTGATGGGCCATGGCATTCACGGGGCCGCAGTTGCAGGCACGCCGGCGGCCCGCGCAGCGGAGACACGCATCATGGAGGAGTTCCTGGTGTCGGCCGACGCCGCACGGGTCAGGTTGCGCAGGCTTAGCCTGTTGTCCGACACGGCCGGGCCGCCGACGCTGTTCGACCGGCCCTAACGCTACGTGGATCCGCGTATTTTTTCGCTTGTGTTCGCTCCGTCTTTCAACTACGCCGATCAGCAGAGCGCCGGATTCTTCGGTGCGTGTTGATCGAAAGGTTGCCCACATGTCGACAGTCCCCGACTTCATCAGGAGCACGCCCCCGGCTGCGCTCCGCGAATACTTCAACGCCATCAACGTCACCCTGCCCGACGACGTGGTGTGGGAAGGCGCCGCCAACGACGTCGTTCCGCCCCTGTTGCGGGCGGTGGATGCCATGAGCGACACGGACCGCCTGCGCGTCATGAACGATGCCGATCGGGTTGGCGCCATGGCAAAAGAAGCCGGCGAGGTCGCGCTCTACTCCGTGACCACATCTCCTGATGTCCTCGACACGCTGGCAAACAGCCACGCACGCGCGCTGTGGATGTTTCTCAAGGATCCCGCGGGCTTCGATCACGCCGAAGAAGCGCGGTATGCCGACGTCTACCGCTTCGGTAAGATGTGGGACGGGTTCGAGTGCAAGTCCGGCGTTGTGCTCCCCCGCGCTGGCGATGCCCTTGGTGCATTCCAAAACTCCATCGCTACGGCCTTCGACAGTCGCCATGTCGAGGTCGAGATTTGTGACCGCTCCCGGCCATCGCGTGACGGCGAAGACGCAGAGCTGATCCAGACCACGATCTACCGCGAGGGCCGCGCCAGTGACCGGCGGGCGTTCGTGAACGGCAAGCTCGACCGGCAGCCCTTTCGGCCGGTGATCGAGGCGGCGATCACCTATGAGCCGAAGGTCGGAACGGTCGAGGTTGTGGCGCAGGCGCGCGAGACGAGGGAAGCCTTGGTCCGGCTGTTCGCGGAGCACCTGCTCGGCACTCCGTTTGGCGGGAAACGGATTCCGGTGCGGCAGTATCGTCTTGACCCCCTCCGCCAACCCTTCGCCTTCCCGACCGACCCGGGCGACAGCATCGAGTCGGTGCGCGTCACGTCGATGAAGCTGATGCCGTTGGATACCCAGGGGCGGCGTATCACCCTGGAGTGCATGCGCGGCTCCACGGACACCATCTGGAAAGCGGCTGCCGAGGAACTGAAGGACCAGGAGGACGGGATCGAAGGCTACCGGATCACCCAGGTCCGCTTCACCATCCGGTTCCGCCCCACACCCGGCGTACGTGGTGGTCGGACGCTGCCGGTCACCATTACGATGCCCCAGGGTTGTGACGTGAAGGACCGCACTGAGCGTGAGCGTCTCGTTGGCGAGAAGTATCTCCGCCGCTGGGGGTTTGTCCGCGATGTCTGATGGCAGGATGGCACTCGACGCCGAAACCTCGCAACTCCTGCTGGAAATACTGGAACTCCGCCGTCCCCTGTTCTCGGGTGCGGCGGCGGAGTTGCAGCCGCATCCAACGTCCGTGCTGATCGCGACCGGCCTGCTCGTGCCACATGACCACGAGGATGTCTCGGCGTCACTCGCCGATCATGCCGATACACCCGTGTCACTCACCTGGTCGGAACAGCACGGCGGCTTGACCTACTTCAGCCCCGCGGTCGGGCCCGTGCTTGTCCCCAATGAACGGCTGGTGCGCCATGCGGTCGACATCGCGGTCGCGCTGCGCACATTCATGGCTGACATGGACCTGCGACGCGGTTGGCAGCCGCATGCCCTGGTCGACGATGTGCTGTGGGAGGTCGGCGACGTCCGGCTCGACAAACGCCCAGCACGAGTGCCGATCTGGTTCGCGCGTCGCCTGTTCGACCCCGCGATTGTGCGGCAGGTCATCGACGCGGCCATCGCCCGGCCCCACAGCGCCCAGAGAGTCATCCTCACCAGCACCCGAACGTCACGGTTGGGCTCAGTTGCGGTGCCAGGCGCTACCGTGGTCGCCCTGGCCGACGTGCGTGCGAGCTTCACGGGGCTGGCCGTCAGCCCTGGCATTCTTGGCGCCAGGCTCCGCGGCGTGCCGGCGCCGGCGCAAGGCCCTCTCGTTCTGTCAGATGACGGAACGCATCTGACGATCAACGGTAGCGTCCAGGTCGAGTTCAAGACCGAACCCATGATCAACGCCATTCGCCGCTTGGTGTCTTCGTTCCCGCAAAATAGGCGCATTCCCATCCGGGAGCTGACAGAGCATGGCAGCCCGGCGCGGCTCTTCGGCGCAAAACGGTGGGCCGTGCTCAAGCCCTACATCAAGTCGGTGAACGGTCTCTGGGGTTTCACGCTGTAGCCGGTTTTCTCCCGGTTCTTCTCCCGACCACTACCTCGTTCTTCTCCCTGCCCAGCGGCCACCTTCCCCGCAGTCGTTCGACACGGCGCGAGGAACACCGCGATGACGCTGAAGCACCTGAACCAATCCGAACTGGCGCACCGCTGGGGCATCTCGCCGCGGACGCTTGAACGCTGGCGGTGGATCGGCCAGGGGCCGGCCTTTCTGAAGATCGGCGGCCGCGTCGTCTATCGGCTCGAAGATGTCGAGGCGTACGAGGCGAAGAAGAAGCAGGAGATGGCCCGGTGAGCGCGCCGACGCCGCAGCACATCTTCGCTGCACCACGCACGACTTACTTTGTTTTCTCTCCGCTTCGCGAGCGAAGCCGCGCGAAAACATGCGAATTGGTGCCCGTCACCCATGCCTGTATTTCAATGGGGATGAAGATCACCGATCCATCCCGCACCGTGATTGCCGACGAGGCCGCACTGCTCGCCTGGGTCAAGGCGGCCTCGCCTGGCGCGTGCTCCGTGTACCATGTCGGCCACCTCGCATCGGATCGCGTGCAGGACACATCGCGTCTGGCCGCCCCGGCACGCGCGGCGCTCAACAGGATCGCCAACCGTGTCATGACCCTGGTCGAGCAGGCGCTGGTGATTGCCGTGCAGCAGCGCCTCGACGACGGCCAGATCACCTATCTCGCGATCAAGTCGCAGCGGCATGCGGCGGAGCCGCGGACAATGCGAGGGCACCAGCCGCCGGAGCGGCATCGTCACTTCTCCCGCGGCACCACTCGCACCGAGGCCTATGAGGCAGTGCAGGCCCGCAGTTCATCCGCCGACCCGTCGTCGATAGCCACCATCTCCGTCGCTGCCCCGCGGGTAGCGCAATGAACGCCCTTGTCCGGTACGAGCAGGCGCGGGCGGCCCTGGCTGAATGTGCCCGCATCGATGAGGCCTCGGAGATCCGCGACAAGGCTGCGGCCCTCGCGGCCTACGCCCGTCAGCGCGACGATCATGACCTCGAGGTGTGGGTACGGGAGATTCACCTGCGTGCCTGCGTTCGCATCGGCGAACTGAGCCGCGAATTGGACCGCTCCGAACATGGCGGGTTTGGTGGTGGTTCGAAAATCCCACCGCTGGGAACTTCGAAGGCCAAGGCCCTGGCGGACGCAGGCATCACGACCAGCACAGCGCAACGCTACGAGGTGCTTGCAGGTGGACGCGGGGAGCAGGCCCAGGCCGCCGGGCGCGCCGCGATGGAAGCCTACTTTTCCCGGTCCCGCGCCGAAGGCGCGCCACCGACCATGACCGGGCTGCGCGGTGCGGTGCGCGACGCTGTGCACGCCACCCTCGGCCCGCCGCATCCCCGCCGACAGCGCGTCCCCGCAACGAAGATCGACGTCCAACCGATAGGCCCCGACTGGGTCGATTGGACCGGTGCCGTTCAAGATCTGGCTCGTTTGGAATGTGACCTCACGTCACTCGCCAGTCGGTCCACCGCCCTGCTGCCAACGCTGCTGCACGAGGCCCGCCAGGCATCGGAACGCCTGCACACATGGATCAACATTCTGGAGCAAACCAATGACCAAGCCAACTGAGCGCATCCGCGCCATCATCCGGGATGCGCGCCGCGCAATCGGCAGCCCCGACAACGCCCCTGCCGTCGCCAACGAGATCTTGAGCCGTCTGTGGGATGACGTGATCGCCGATCAGGATGTGCTGCGGCACCTGCTGGCCCGCGGCCTAAACGCCGAGATCCGGGCGTTCCTGTCGCGCCACTACGACGACCAGGATGGTTCCAATGCCGGCCAGCTCCGCGCCGCCCAACTGTCGATGTGGCCGGAGGCGGCACGCACCTATGTCGAACAGATCGACCGTGAGCGCGTGTGGGTGCCATCCCGTGATGAATTCGTGGAACTGGTGCCTGACGCCCTGCTGCCCGGTGAGATGCGTGAGGCGGGAGAACACCTCCTCCAGCACGGTGCCGACTGCATCCGGCGTGGCCGCCTGTTGGTGCGCCTGGCCGAGATCGGCGGAGGGATCGCGGGATGAGCGCCCCCTTCAAGCGCCTCAATAGCGCGCGGCATCGCCTCAGCCAGGCGATGCCCGGCCTCCAGGCGCAGAGGGTGGCACGATGAGCATGTTCGCACCGATCGGCCCGGTCGACGCCGCAGCTTCGCTCAGCCTGCCGTCTGGTGGCTTGGCGCTGCACGGTATCGCGCATCTCTCTCCGTCGAGCATCAACGCCTATGTCGCCCAGCCGGCGGCCTGGCTGATGGAGCGGCTGCTGCAACGGCGCGCCCCAGTCGGGAGTGCCGCCCATCGTGGCACCGCTGTCGAGGCCGGCATCGTGATGGGGTTGCTGGACCCTGCCGTCGCCATTGCCGACTGTGTGGCACACGCGCTGACCACATTCGATCAGCTGGCAGCGCTCTCGGCCGATCCCTCAGTGGCCAAGGAGCGCGACGGCATCCCCGGCATGGTGGCAATAGCCATTCCGGAACTGCGGCAGTACGGCATCCCACAGACCCAACTGCGGGTGGATCGACAGATTGATGGAATGCCGGCGCCGCTGCTCGGCTACCTCGACCTGCACTGGCCCGAGCACGGGCTGACGCTGGACATCAAGACGACGCACCGCATCCCCAGCGCGATCAGCACAAACCACGCCCGCCAGGTTGCGCTCTACGTCCACGGTACCAACCACCAGGCCCGCGTCGCCTACTGCTCGCCCAAGCGCATCGCCGTCTACGAGCTGACTGACACAGCGCGTCCAGTGGCCGATGCCGTGGCAATCGCCCAGCGCATGGACCGCTTCCTGGCCATCAGCCCGGATCCCCGCGTGCTGGCCGCGCTGCTGGTGCCGGACACCGACCACTACTTCTACGCCAACCCCATCGCGGCTGCGCATCGGCGAGAGGTCTACGGCCTCTGATCCGCGGCGATCCCGGCGCGCTGCCGCGTCCCCTCCCCCACCGTCCACAGCAAAGGGCACACCCATGGCTTTCATGACAGCACCGACCACCACCACCGGCGGCGGCGATCGGCTGCCGATCCTCAAGTTCGACGCCCGAGCCGGGCGCCTGTTCACCATGGACCGCAGCCAGGCCGCCGATGGCACCTGGGTCACCCAGCCGACCGACATCACCATGAGCCAGCCGCCGTTCTGCGTGGACTTCGGCACGCTCGAGGTGGGCTGGGCGCACTTCGCGCCGGGCGGCGCCCCCCTCTGGGCGGTGGCCTACTACGGCCAGCCGCAGCAGCAGCGTCCGGCCTCGCCCGGCAACGACGAGCAGAACAAGGCGCTGCAGTTCAAGCCCGCCTTCCGGGTCAAGGTGGCCGG
>JANXSA010000368.1 GCA_025352915.1 Rhodospirillales bacterium
TCACCCGCAGCCCATCGGCCGGGTTGATGAACAAATCCGTCGCATTCACCACACGCCCGCTCATGCCCGCCGCATCGCGCACCGCCCGCGCAATGAACTCCGGCAAGTCGAGCCACGTCGCATCCGCCCCGGGATCGCCAGGCCCGAAGCTCTTCCACCCGACGGCCCCCACCGTCATCCCGCCCTTGATCCCCGCCTCCGCCAACAGCCGCACCAGCGGCTTCTGACGGTCGCGCGGCTGGCCGGGCAGCGAAAACGACTGGCACAGCACCCGCTCGAAACTGCCGGACGCCAACTCGGCATAGCTCCAGCCCTCGTTGCCCACCAACAGATGCGGCGCCACCAGCGGCCAGGCCGATGTCGGCGCCACCAGCAACGCCTCCTCAAAGCGCGGATCATATCCGGTCAGGTAAGCGATGCTGGCGCTGTGCTCGCGGTCGCCATAGACCACCAGCGCATCCATCCCCGCCGCCTTCGCCCGCGCCACCGCCGCATGCATCCGCGCAGCATAAGTGGCGCCGGAAATCTCCGGCTGTACCGTGGGCTCGCCAAAAATCGGCAGATCAGCTTCGATCAAACGCACGCTGGGCATACTGGAAACTCCAAAAGAAAGGGGCTTCGCCCCTCGCCTTTCCTCACTGACTAAGCGTCATCCCCTCCGGCCGCCAAAGCCCATCCGGCCGCCCCTTGAACCCTTGCAGCTTCACCGTCGTCCCCCACAGCATCGACCAGTGGTACAGCACCACATGCGGCTGGTCCGCCATGAACAGCTCGGTCGCGCGCCGGTAATGCGGGATCCGTTCCGCCTGGGTCTGGAACGACGCCCCCTGCTCGAACGCCGCATCGATCGCCGGGTTGATATAATGCCCCCAGTTCACAAACCCCTTGCTGCTCAGCCAAACCGGCGCATTGCCATCCGGGTCCGCCCGCCCCGACCACAACAGCATCGATGCCTCGAAATCCCCGCCCCGCGTCGCCCCCACCAGGGCCGCCGAATCCTGCACCACGATCTTCATGTCGAACCCGGCCTCGGCCACCATCGACTGCACGATCTGCGCCACCTGGGCATCCAGCGGGTCGGTCCCAATGCGCAAGGTGAACGACACCTTCGACACCCCCGCCTCCGCCATCAGCTTCTTCGCCGCCGCGATATCCCGCCCCGGCACCGGAAACCCCGGATGGAAATACGCACTCCCCGGCGCCTCCATCTGGTTCGACGGCACATACTGCCCATCAAACGCCACCTGGTTCAGCGCCGCCCGGTCAATCGCCAGCGAAAACGCCCGCCGCACCCGCGCATCCCGCCCCAGCGCCGTATCGGCCGCCTTCCCATTGGCCACATTGAACTCAATCGGCACAAACCCCAGCGACGGGCTGCGCGAAACCTTCAGCTTCGGATTGGCCGCCACCGACGCCACATCGGTCGGCGACAGCTTCTGCGCGATATCCAGCCCGCCCCCCATCAAATCCACCTTGCGGATATTGCTATCCGTCACCGTGCGAAACACCACCCCCGGCAGCTTGATCGCACTCGCGTTCCAATACCCAGGGAACCGCTCCAGCGTGATATTATCCTGCGCCAGCCGCGACTTGAAGCTGAACGGCCCGGTGCACACCGGCTTGCCCTCGATCTGCTCGCGCGCCAGGTCGATAATCCGCGGCGAATACGGCGTGCCAACGCGATTGGCCAACAGCGCGATCAACGGCGCAAACGGCCGCGTCAAATTCACCCGCAGCGTCAGCGGATCGATCACCTCCGCCCCCGAAATAGCCGCCATCTCGGCCTTGCGGATCGAATAGCCAAGCGTCTTATAACGCACGATATTCGCCACCATCGCGGCCGCATCGAACGGCGCCCCGTCCTGAAAATTCACCCCCGGCCGCAGCTTCACCGTCAACGACAACCGGTCCGCCGCCCACTCCCACCCCGTCGCCAGCAACGGCACAAACTGCAAATCCGGCGTCAAATCGATCAGGCTGTCGCACATCACCGTGGTGACCACCCGATTGGTGTAGCTCCCATCCGTCGCCGGATCGAGCGGC
>JANXSA010000381.1 GCA_025352915.1 Rhodospirillales bacterium
GGACCCGGACACCGCGGTGATGGACCCGTTCGCGGCCAAGCCGTCGATGATCATCTTCTGCGACATCTTCGAGCCCTCGACCGGCCAGTCGTACAACCGCGACCCGCGTTCGACCGCCAAGAAGGTCGAGGCCTATCTGAAGTCGACCGGCATCGGCGACTCGCTGTCGGTCGGCGCGGAGGCCGAGTTCTTCATCTTCGACAGCGTGCGCTTCGGCACCGGCGGCAATTTCGGCACCTATCACATCGACAGCATCGAGGGGCCGGGCTCTAACCTGAAGGACTACCCCGAGGGCAACATGGGCCACCGCCCGGTGCTCAAGGGCGGCTACTTCCCGGTCCCCCCGGTGGATAGCGAGAGCGATTTGCGCGCCGAGATGCTGTCGACCATGGGCGAGATGGGCCTGCCGATCGAGAAGCACCATCACGAAGTGGCGCAGAGCCAGCACGAGCTGGGCACCCGCTTCGGCAACCTGGTGACGATGGCCGACCACATGCAGATCTACAAATACTGCGTGCACAACGTCGCCCACAGCTACGGCAAGACCGCGACCTTCATGCCGAAGCCGATCTATGGCGACAACGGCACCGGCATGCACACCCATATGTCCATCTGGAAAGCCGGCAAGCCGCTATTTGCCGGCAATGGCTATGCCGACCTGTCCGAGATGTGCCTGTATTTCATCGGCGGCGTGATCAAGCATGCCAAGGCGCTGAACGCCTTCACCAACCCGTCGACCAACAGCTACAAGCGGTTGATCCCGGGTTTTGAGGCGCCCGTGCTGCTGGCCTATTCCGCCCGCAACCGCTCGGCCTCGTGCCGCATCCCGTACACGACGAACCCGAAGGCCAAGCGGGTGGAAGTGCGCTTCCCCGACCCGTCGGCCAATCCGTACCTGGCGTTCTCCGCCCTGGCGATGGCCGGGCTCGACGGGATCAAGAACAAGATCCACCCGGGCGACCCGATGGACAAGGACCTTTACGACTTGCCGCCGGAAGAGCTGAAGGGCATCCCGACGGTGTGCGGTTCGCTGCGTGAAGCGCTCGGAGCGCTGGCCGCCGACCACGACTTCCTGCTGGCCGGCGACGTGTTCAGCGCCGACCAGATCGAGAGCTATATCGAGCTGAAATGGGCCGAGGTGTATAAGTTCGAGCACACCCCGCACCCGGTCGAGTTCGAGATGTATTACTCGGTCTGATCGCTGCGGTCAGGTTGGCCTGAATGCCCCGCGGCAGCGATGCCGCGGGGTTTTTCGTGCGGCGGTGGCCTGGGTGTGATAGAGTATCTGCATGAGTCAAGCGCTTGCACCGTTGACGCTGGATGCATTCCTGGAGTGGGAGCGCCGCCAGGAACTGCGCTATGAATTCGACGGCGTGCAGCCGATTGCCATGACCGGCGGCTCGGTCGAGCACAGCGTGATCGCCACCAACCTGGTCCGAGCACTTGAGGACCGGCTGCACGGCACCCCCTGCCGGGCCTTCCGTGGCGATCTCAAGGTCAATGTCGCGGGGCGCGTGCGCTACCCTGACGCCATTGTGACGTGCTCGCCGATCCCGCGCGGGACCGACATGGTGCCTGACCCCGTCGTGGTGTTCGAGGTGCTGTCGCCGAGCACAGCGGCGGTGGACCGGATCGTCAAGAACGAGGAATACCGGCAGACGCCGTCGATCCGGTACTATGTGATGCTGGAGCAGCGCCGGGCTGCCGCCACCGTGTTTTCGCGTGAGGGCGAAGCCTGGACGGGGCGGCTACTGACCGGGAAGGCGACGCTCGAGCTCGCCGCGATCGCGGTTTCACTCGATCTGGTGGCGCTCTATCGAGGCGTTGAGCTCGACGACGGCGAAACCGACGACTGACCGGCCGCTACAGCCCCCAGACATCCGCCTCGGTCCAGCCCAATTCGCAAAACTCTGCTTCACGCAGCGGGGCTTCGGCGATCGAATAGAATTCATCGAGCTGCGGCGGCTTGATGGCAGTGTCCGACAGCATCCCGTGCGCCTGGCCGCGATGATGGGTCTGGTGCAGGAACAGATGCAGCAACAGCCGGTCCTGGCGTTCGGCCTGGAAGCGCTGGCCGCGATGCACGCGGATTTCACGGGCGAGGGTCGCGTCGGAGAGCGCGTCACAATGGGCGATCAGGCGCCGGTCGACAGCGGATTGGGCGGCGCGCAGGTCGGCGATGGTGGCGCACGGCTCCTCGTTCGCCCAGGCGGCGGGGCCGAGTGAGCCGCCTTCGAGCGCATCGACGTAGAAATGGTCGATGACCAGGATGTGGTTCAAAGTCCGGCGCAGGCTGGGGAAGAACCCCACGCGAGGCGCCTCGAACGCCGCCTGGTCCAGGGTGGCGACGGCGGCCAGCAAGCGGTGGTTGCACCAGGCATTGTTGCGCGCCATCGCCCGAAAACTGCCGGCAAGGCTTGGTGGCGCGAAATCAGGCATCAGGGCCTCATGTGAGAGCGGCGCGGGCGAAAGCGGCGCGGGCAGCTTGCCATGCCCGCGCCGGCTTCCCAACTACCCCAAGATCTTCAGCGGCGGCCGATGCTCAGCGGCGGCGCGGTGCCTCGCGCCAGAACGGGGTGGCGACGATCGCGGCCCGATCGACGTCGGTCAGCCCGACATCCTGCAACTCGCGGGCATCGAACTGGGCGATCTGGCGATGCTCGGCCATCCGGCGGCGCCAGGTGGCCAGCAGGTCGCGCAGCCTCGTGTCGCGCGGGTAGCGCAGGTGAAAGGACGAAATGGCGGTAAGAGTCTGGGCCATGGGAGTGACTCCGTCAGTATTATTGCGATATCCAGGAAACACCTTTATGTTGCACCGCAGCAAATGATCATTTCTCACGCACCGCATGAGAATCACTCATGCTGGACCGCATAGCCCGGACCGCCCGATGCACACATTGCTCCCCCCGCTGAATGGCCTGCGCGCCTTCGAGGCCGCGGCGCGCCACCTGAGCTTCACCCGGGCGGCGGAGGAGTTGCACGTCACCCAGACGGCGATCAGCCACCAGATCCGCAAGCTGGAGGACCAGCTCGGGGTGCGGTTGTTCGTGCGGATGCCGGGGGCGGTGCACCTGACCCCGGCGGCCGAGACCTATCTGAGCGCGGTGCATGGCGCGTTCGAGGATCTGCGCAGCGCCACCGCCGAGCTGCGCGGCAGCACCGGGCCGCGCATGCTGCGGCTGTCGACCACGCCGTCCTTCGCCACCAAGTGGCTGGTGCCGCGGCTGGCTGGGTTTCAGGCGGCGCATCCCGAGCTGGCGGTCGAGATCAGCACGACGATGTCGCTGGTGGATTTCCGCCGCGAGGAGGTCGACCTGGCGATCCGCTACGGCCGCGGCGCCTGGCCAGGGCTGCGCGCCACCTGGCTGCTGGCCGAGGATATCATCCCGGTCTGCGCGCCATCCCTGCGCGACGGCCCCATGCCACTGCGCATGCCGGCCGACCTGGCGCGGCACCGGCTGATCTCCACCACCACCTTCGGCGATGAATGGGCGCTGTGGCTGACGGCGGCGGGATTGTCGCCGGCATTGGCCGAGCGGGCGATGGTGTTCGACATGCCGATCCTGGCGATCCAGGCGGCAATCGACGGGATGGGGGTGGCGCTCGGGCATACCCCGCTGGTCGAGGCGGACCTGGCCTCGGGCCGGCTGGTGGCGCCGTTCCCGATGTCGCTGCCCTCGGTGATGGGGTTCTACATCGTGGCGCCGGAGGCCAGCGCCGAGCGGCCGGAGATCGCATTGCTGCGCGACTGGTTGCTGGCCAGCACAGGTGCGGACAAGCACGAAACCAAATAGATAAAAGTTTTTTGGTTCTTTTTTTCAAAAAAGAACAAGCACTTCTTTTTGAAAAAAGAAGCAAAAACTTTTATCCACAAGCCTGCCTTGCCGGACGGAGTTGGGTTGGCCATGCTGCCGCCCTGCCACTGCGAGGGCCTCGTCATGACTGCGCCTGTCCGTTTCGGTATCCTGGGTGCCGCGAATATCGCCCGGCAGTTCACTCGCGGGGTGGCCGGCTCGATGCTGGCGGTGGTGGATGCCGTGGCCAGCCGGGGGGCGGAGAAGGCCGCTGCGTTCGCCGCCGAGCTTGGCATCCCGCGCCATCACGCCAGCTATGCGGCGCTGCTGGCCGATCCCGCGATCGAGGCGATCTATATCCCGCTGCCCAACGACATGCATTGCGACTGGGCCATTCGCTGCGTCCAGGCCGGCAAGCATGTGCTGTGCGAAAAACCGCTGGCGATGGGCGCCGAGGAAGCACGGCGGATGTATGACGCGGCGCGCGCGGCGGACATGCACCTGGTCGAGGCCTATCCCTACATGTCGCAGCCGCAGACGCTGCGGGTGCGCGAATTGCTGGCCGAGAGCGTGGTGGGGCCGATCCAGCTGATCACCTCGGCCTTCGGCTTCGCCCTGGTGGCGCCCGACGGTACGCCGCTGGGCAATCCGGAAAATATCCGCCTGCTTCCGGCGCGCGGCGGCGGCGGGCTGATGGATGCCGGCACCTATGCGATGAGCATGGCGCGGATCATCGCCGGCGAGCGGCCGGCGCGCGCCTTTGCCACCGGGCGCAACACCAAGACCGGCGTGGATCAGACGGTGGTGGCGATGCTGGAATTCCCCTCCGGCGCGATCGCCCAGGTGACCAGTTGCATGTCCGCGGCCATGCATCGACATGCCGTGATCGTCGGAAGCCAGGGCGTGATCGAGACCAGCTACAGCAATCATGCCCCAGCCGATGGCACGCTGAGCCTGCGGGTCAAGCGCGGGACCGCCGGGACAATTCCGTTCGAAACCGAGACGGTGGCCGGCGGCGATGGGTTCCGCCTGGAAGCCGAGTCGTTCGCGCGCATGGTCCGCCACGGTGCCGCAGAATGGAATGGCTGTAGCGAGGCGGAGTCGATAGACACGGCGCTGGCACTGACCGCCATCGCTCGCAGCGCCCGTGAGGGCGGCTGGATCAGTGTCTGACCGCGACCAGGGAGAAGCACCATGAAACGCCGCAGCCTGCTCAAGGCCGGGCTCGCAGCCGCCATCCCATTTGCCGCCATGCCGTTGGCCACCCCCGCCATCGCCCAGCCGGTGCCGACCCTGCGCTTCATCCCGCAGGCCAACCTGACCTCGTTCGACCCAGTCTGGACCACCGCCACGGTGACCGCCAATCACGGCTTCTACGTCTATGACTCGCTCTACAGCACCGACGCCGAGGGCCGCCCGCAGCCGCAGATGGCCGAGGGCCATACCGTGTCCGATGACGGCCGCATTTGGCGCTTCAAGCTGCGCGACGGGCTGATGTTCCACGACGGCGAGCGCGTGCGCGCGATCGACTGTGCTGCCTCCATGGCGCGCTGGGCGAAGCGCGATCCGTTCGGCCAGATCCTGGATCGCGCGGTCGATAGCTGGGGGGCGGCGGACGACCGGACGGTTGAGATCAAGCTCAAGAAGCCGTTCCCGCTGCTGCTGGACGCCATCGCCAAGGACGTGCCGCCCTTCGTGATGCCCGAACGCCTGGCGCGCACCGATGCCAACACGGCGGTGCGCGAAGTAATCGGCAGCGGGCCGTTCCGCTTCATCCCCGCCGAATACAATTCCGGCAGCCGGGTGGCGTACGAACGCTTCGACAAATACCTCCCGCGCAACGAGCCCCCGAGCGGCTCGGCCGGCGGCAAGGTGGCGCATTTCGGCCGCGTGGTGTGGAACGTGATCCCCGACCCGGCCACCGCGGCGGCCGCCCTGCAAAACAACGAGGCGGATTGGTGGGAGCGCCCGTTGGTCGACCTGATTCCGACGCTGTTGAAAAATCCGGCGATCCGGGCGGAGGTGACCGATCCGGCCGGGCGGCTGGCGATCATGCGGCTCAACCATCTGCAACCGCCGTTCGACGACATCCGGCTGCGCCGCGCGGTGCGCGCCAGCGTGCGCCAGGAAGACTACATGCGCGCCAGCCGCGGCGATGACGAAAAACTGTGGACCACCAGCCTCAGCCTCTTCGGACGCCATACGCCGTATTTCCGCGAGGAGAAGGACCTGATGCCTGGCAGCCTGGATGCCGCACGCGCGCTGTTGAAGGCGGCGGGCTATGACGGGCAGAAGGTGTCGATCATCAACCCGACGGATTTCCCCGATATCGGGCCGCTGGGCCAGGTCACCTTCGACACGCTGAAGAAAATCGGTATGAACGTGGAATTGCGGGAAAGCGACTGGGGTACGGTGATCCAGCGCCGCGCCAGCCGCGAGCCGGTGGACAAGGGCGGCTGGAGCATCTTTCACACCACCGGCCCGGCGCCGGGCTGGGGCTCGCCCGCCACCACCCTGCTCGCACGCGGCCAGGGCGCGCGCGGCTGGTTCGGCTGGTGGTCGAACGCGCGCGCCGAGGAACTGGTCGAAGCCTGGG
>JANXSA010000483.1 GCA_025352915.1 Rhodospirillales bacterium
CGCCCGCATTATTGGTAACCGTCGAAGCAATCATGCGCCGCGCAGCCTCGGGTTGATCATCACATAAAGAATGTCGGCAAACAGGTTCAGCATCACGTAAACCGTCGCCGTCACCAGCACCACGCCCTGCACCACCGGATAGTCCCGGTTGAACACCGCATCGACAATCATCTTGCCGAACCCCGGAATGGAGAACACCTGCTCGGTCAAAACCGCCCCCGACAACAACGTCCCCAACTCCAACGCCCCCAGCGTCACCACCGGCACCAGCGCATTGCGCAAAGCATGCTTGATCACCACCAGCGACTCCGGCAACCCCTTCGCCCGCGCCGTCCGCACATAATCCTGCTGCAACGCCGTCAGCATCGCGCTGCGCGTATGCCGCATCAGCACCGCCGAGATCGCATTGCCCAGCACAAACGCCGGCATGATCGTGGTCGCCAGCGACTGCCGCCAATCCTCGGAGAGCGGCACATACCCCGATGGCGGCAGCCACCCCAGATGCACCGACACCAGTAGAATGAGCATGATCCCCAACCAGAAATTCGGCGTCGACAACCCCGCCAGCCCGATCCCGTTCGCCAGGTAATCCCAGAACGTATTCTTCTTGACCGCCGACAGCACCCCCATCGGCACACCGATGCAAACCGCAATCACAAACGCCATCGACGCCAACTGCAACGTCACCGGCAACTTGGTCGCCACCAGCTCCGTCACCGGCTGCCGGATCCGCCACGAAAACCCGAGATCGCCCTGCAACACATTGGTGATCCAATACAGGTACTGCATCACCAACGGCTGATCGAGCTTCAGCTCGCGCCGGATCTGCTCCAGCACCAGCGGATCACGCTCCTCGCCCGCCAGCACCAGTGCCGGGTCGCCCGGCATCAGCTGTTGCAGGCAGAACACCAGGATACTGACCAGCAACAGCGTCGGAATGACCTGCGCGAAACGAACCCCCAGATGTCCCCTCATGGCGCGATCGACATTCCCTGCAAGCGTACCATCCCGTCCGGCACCGGCACAAAGCCACGCACCCTGGTCGACATGGCGAAGATGTTGTTCGGCGTATACAGATACATTCGCGGTAAATCCTGCATCAGTTGCGCCGCCACCTGGGTATACAGCGCCCGCCGCTCGGCAATGCCGGCCACCGCCCGCGCCCGGTCAAGCCAGCCATCGACGTCGTTGTTCGAATACCCCGACGCGTTGAGATTGGGCGGCCCGGTATGGACGAAGCTGTAGACGTTGCCATCCGCATCCGCCCGCCCCGACCAGCCGATCAGGAACACCTCGTAATCCCCGGCATCCGAGGCGGCGAGTGCGGTGACGAACTCGGTCGTACGCAGCTTCACATCGAACCCCGCCTCGGCGGCCATCGACTGGATCACCTCGCCGGTCTGGCGCAGGTCGGGATTATTGGCGATCAGCAATTCCACCACCAACGGCGTCTTCACCCCGGCGGCGGCCAGCAATGCCTTGGCACGTCCGACATCGCGGGCAACCGGCTTGATCGCGGCATCGAAGAACGGGCTGTTCGGCGCCACGAAATGCGCGTTCGGCGTGTGGCTGGCGTTATAGACCACCTGGTTGATCACCTCGCGGTCGATCGACAGCGCGAAGGCCTGGCGCACCCGCGCATCGGACATCATCGGCGTGCGCGGCCTGGTGCCGTTGGCGATGTTGAACAACAGGCTCTGGAAACCGAGCCCGGCGTTCTGCACCAGGGTGAGGCGCTTGTCGCGGCTGATTTCCGGCACGTCGCTGGGCTGGAAGCGTTCGCCGAAATCGATGGCGCCGGCTTGCAGATTGGCCAGCCGCACCGTGGCATCGACGATCGGGCGATAGACCACGCGGGCGAAGTTGACCGCGGACTTGTTCCAATAGCCGTCGAAGCGGTCGAGCACGATGCGATCCTGTGGCACCCGTTCGGCAAACTTGAACGGCCCGGTGCAGACCGGCGCCTTGCCGAAATCATTGCCCAGGGCGGCCAGCGCCTTGGGCGACATGATCATGCCGGAGCGGTCGGTGAGCTGGACCACCAGCGGCGAGGACGGCGATTTCAGCAACAGCTTTACCGTCAAACGATCCGGCGTCTCGATGCGGTCGATCGCGCTGATCTCGCCGCGCCGCGTGCTGCCCTGCATCGTCTGGTGGCGTTCCAGGCTGGTCTTGACCGCGGCCGAGTCGAATTTTTCCCCGTCATGGAAGGTGACGCCGTCGCGCAGCTTGATGACCAGGGTCTGCGGATCGGCCCATTCGTAACTGGTGGCGAGCTGCGGCACCACGTTCAGCTTGTCGTCGATATCGAACAGCTTGTCGCACAGCCCGGCAAAGATGATGCGCCCGACATAGGTGCGCGACAGCGTCGGGTCGAGCGCATCGGCGTCGTCGGCGAGGCCGATGCGCAGGGTCGCCCCCGACTGAGAAGTGGGCGTTTGCGCCGCAGCCGGAAAGGCAAGGCCGCAGGCAAGCGCGGCAATGACAAGTTTGCGCATCATGGCGAAATCCTGATGCCCTGCGGCCGGACGATGCCGTCGGGGATGGGGGTGAAGCCGGACACGCGGGCGTTGAGCCCGAACAGGTTCTTCCACGCATAGAGATACATCACCGGCAGGTCCGCACTCAGCCGCTCGGCGAGCTTGCCATAGAGCAGTTTTCGCGCGGCGGGATCAGTGACGGCGCGCGCCTGGTCGAGCAGCGAGTCGGCCTCGGGGCTGCGGTATTTCGAGGCGTTGAGCGAGCCGCCATTGCTGTGGATGAAGCTGAACAGATTGCCGTCGGGATCGACCCGGCCGGACCAGCCGATGAAGAACACTTCGTAGTCCCCGTCATCGGAGTTCTTCAGCGCGGTGACCACCTCGGTCGAACGGATCTTGACGTCGAAGCCGGCTTCGCTGGCCATCGACTGGATCACCTCGCCAGTTTGACGCGCTTCCGGTGCGGTGGTGACGAGCAGATCGACGGGCAGCGGGGTCTTCACCCCGGCTTCGGCGAGCAACGCCTTGGCGCGGGCTATGTCGCGGGTGCGCGGCTTGATCTCCGGCACGTAATATGGGCTGGCCGGGGTCACCGCCTGGGCGATCGGGGTGAAGATGCCGGCGTAGACGACATCGATCAGCGCCTGGGTGTCGATGCTGAGCGCGAAGGCCTGGCGCACCCGGACGTCGCTCATCATCGGCGTGCGCGGCCTGGTGCCGTTGGCGATGTTGAAGGTCAGGCCCTGGTAGCCGAGTCCGTCGGTGACCACCGCGCGCAGCTTGGGGTCGGCCTTGATCTTGGCGATGTCGGTGGGCTGGATGCCCTGCATCATATCGAGCGTGCCGGCCTGGAGATTGGCCAGCCGCACGCTGGGATCGGTGATCGGGCGGAAGATGACGCGGTCGAGATGGATCGCGTCCTTGTTCCAGTAGCCGGGAAAACGGTCGAGCACGATGCGGTCCTGGGCGACGCGCTCGGTGAACTTGAACGGGCCGGCGCAGACCGGGTTGAGCGGAAAATCCTTGCCGGCGGCCTCGGCGGCTTTCGGCGAAATGATCATGCCGGCGCGGTCGGTGAGCTGGGACAGGAACGGCGCGCTGGCGGCCTTGAGGTGAAGTTTGAAATTCAGTGCATCGACGATCTCGACGCTGTCGAGCATGGCGATCTCGGCCCGCCGCGTGCTGCCCTGCATGGTCAAATGACGCATCAGGCTGTAGCGCACCGCCTCGGCATCGAGGGGCGTGCCGTCGTGGAAGGTCAGGCCGGCGCGCAGCTTGAACGCCAGCGTCTTGGAATCGAGCCAGGCGAATTGCTCGGCGAGCTGCGGGACGATGTTCAGCTTGTCGTCGATATCGACCAGCTTGTCGCACAGGCTGGCGAAGACGATGCGGCCGATATAGGTGCGCGCGATCGTCGGATCGAGCGCGTCGGCGTCGGAATCCAGGCCGAAGCGCAGCGTTGTCTGGGCCTGGGCATGCGGCGCGGCCAAGCCTGCCGCGATGGCTGCCAGCAGCAGAAGCGGGAGCAGTTTCGGTGCGGACATCGCGCAGCCTTTCCTGTCGGGCGTGGCAAGGGGAGCGCTGGAATCAAACCTCCGCCGCCCCGATTGCCCCCCATGTGTTGTGTTTATGTGAAACATGGTGCCGGTCCCAGCCGGGCATGGCAAGCGATTGTCGGATGCGCCTGGATGGCCGAGGCGGGAGTAGGCTTGTAGCCTGGGCGGCATGACGCCATTCCTCGCGGATTCCACCGATATCGTTCTGCTCGGCGCCGGCCATGCCCATGTCGAGGTGCTGCGCCGTGCGGCGATGCAGCAGATGCCGGGGGTGCGGCTGACGCTGGTGGCGCGCGAGGGGTTCACGCCGTATTCCGGCATGCTGCCCGGGCTGATCCGCGGCGAGCATGATTTCGACGCCGCCCATCTGGATTGCGCCCGGCTGGCCGCCGCTGCCGGGGCGCGGCTGATCCTGGGCGAGGCGACGGCGATCGACCTGGCGCGGCGCGAGGTGGCGGTGGCCGGGCGGCCGGCGCTGGGGTTCGACTATCTCAGTGTCGATGTCGGCGGATTGCCGGCCATGCCGGAAGATGGCGGCATCGCGGTGAAGCCGATCGGGCGTTTTCTGGCGCGGCTGGGCGAGATCGAAGCCACGCTCCAGCCGGGTGCGCGGATTGCGGTTGTCGGCAATGGCGCGGCCGGCTGCGAGCTTGCGATCGCGCTGGCGTTGCGGCTGGCCGGGCGGGCGCGGCTGGTGCTGGTGGGCCGGGCCGCGGTGCCGATGGCCGATGCGCCGGCGCTGGTGCAGCGGGCGGTGCGCCGCGCGCTGACCGATGCCGGGGTGGAGGTGCATGGCGGCGTCGATGCCGGGGGGCATGATGGCGTGCGGCTGGCGCTGTCCGATGGGCGCATGGTCGAGGCGGCGCATGTGCTGTGGGCGACCGGGGTGGTGGCGCCGGGCTTCCTGGCCGCTTCGGGGCTGGATTGCGACGCGGCCGGCTGCATCCAGGTTGGCCTGACGCTGCGCAGCATCAGCCATGACCGGGTGTTTGCCGCCGGCGATTGCGCCGCCGTGGCGGGGGCTGCGCTGCCGAAAGCCGGCGTCTGGGCGGTTCGGGCGGGGGTGCCGCTAGCGGAGAATTTGCACCGGGTGGCGCTGGGGCGGGCGCTCATTGACTGGCATCCGCAGGCCGATGCGCTGGCCATCCTTGGGCTTGGCGGTGGGCGCGCCGTGGCGTGGCGCGGCGGGCTGGCGTTCAGCGGCCGGGTGGCGGCGGCGTGGAAGCGGCGGATCGACCGGCGCTGGATGGCGATGTACCAGGGGTTGCGGCCGATGGCTGGCGACAACCCGATGCGCTGCGGCGGCTGCGGCGCCAAGATCGGGCCGGAAGCCTTGGCCGAGGCGTTGGCCGGGCTGGCCGGGCCGGCGCGCGCGGATATTCCGGTCGGCATGGCCGAGGCCGACGATGCCGCGATCACCCTGCCGCCGCCGGGCATGGCGGTGGTGCAGAGTGTCGATCATTTCCGCGCCTTCCTCGATGACCCCTATGTCTTCGGCAAGATCGCCGCCGCGCATGCGCTGTCCGACATCCACGCGATGGGGGCGCAACCCTGGACCGCGATGGCGATCGCAGCGCTGCCGTTCATGCCGGGGCGGCGCATGGGTCAGGATTTGCGCGCGATGATGCTGGGGGCGAACGCGGTGTTGCGCGGCGATGGCTGTGCGCTGATCGGCGGGCATAGCGCCGAGGGCGGCGAGGCGGCGCTCGGCTTTGCCGTCACCGGGATGGGGCTGCCCGCGGCACTTTGGCGCAAATCCGGGCTGCGGGCGGGCGATGCGCTGATCCTGACCAAGCCGCTTGGCACCGGGATCGTGTTGGCGGCGCATATGCGGGGATTGGCGCGCGTCGACTGGCTGGCGGCGGCGCTGGACAGCATGGCGCGCAGCAACGGGGCGGCAGCGGCGGTGCTGCGGCGGTTCGCGGTGAGCGCCTGCACCGATGTCACCGGCTTTGGCCTGGCCGGGCATTTGCTGGAGATGCTGCGCGCGTCCGGGGTTGGCGCGGTGCTGGATGGCGGCGCGCTGCCCGCCCTGCCCGGCGCCCGCGCGCTGGCCGCGCAGGGCATCGAAAGCACGCTGGCGCCGGAAAATCGCGCGGCGATCGACCTGCCGGATGGCGTTCATATAGCGCTGCTGGCCGACCCGCAAACCTCGGGCGGGCTGCTGGCCGGACTGCCCGCCAGCCAGGCGGAAGCATGTATCGCCGCATTATGGGCAGCCGGGTGCGAAGCGGTGGTAGTGGGCCGGGTGGTAGCGGGCAGGGTGGTGTTGCGGCTGGAGGGCTAGGCGGTCCTGCGGCGCCAGGCGAGTGCCGCGATCCCGGCGGCCAGAAGGGCCATGCTGGCGGGCTCGGCGGTGGTGACGCTGTTGGCGCCCACCAGGACGGAGTAGGCGCCCAGGCCGAGGGTTTCCGTGTCGATCTGCCCCGCCAGTCGTCGTTGGCGATGGAGGGCGTGAGCGGCCGAACCGTGAACACTGAACACTGGCACAGCCTCGGCGAAGTCGAAGCGGTCATAGTCGAAATCGCCGTCGGTCAGCGCGCCGGACAACAGGCTGGTGGCGATCGTGCCCCCCGGGGTCGCCTCGCACGCGCAGTCGTTGGGCTCGGCCTCGAACAGGGTGACGGCCTGTGCCGCGCCACACAGCGACATGCCCACAGCCAGGGCCGTCAGAAACCGCATAGAATTCCCCGCGAGAAATAATACAGCGCAAGCAACAGGCTTCGGTACGGCTACGCAATTTTGACATGCGCTGGCACACTAGGCGGCGGGGCCGCGGTTGCTCCCGCCGTTAGGCCGCGCCACTCTGCACCGAACCACGCCGAGGAACGCCCGATGCGCAGCTACAAGATCGCCTCCATCCCCGCCGACGGCATCGGGCCCGAGGTGATCGAGGCCGGGTTGGAAGTGCTGGACGCGCTGGCCGGGCGGATGGGCGATTTCCGGCTGGAGGTCACGCGGCTGGACTGGGGCTCGGACCGCTACAAGGCGACCGGCGCGTTCATGCCGGCTGATGGGATGGCGCAGCTCAAGGCGATGGACGCGATCTATTTCGGCGCGGTCGGTGCGGTGGATGTGCCGGACCACATCTCGTTGTGGGGCCTGCGGCTGCCGATCTGCCAGGGCTTTGACCAATACGCCAATGTCCGGCCGACGAAGATTTTTCCGGGGGTCACCTCGCCGTTGCGCGATGTTGGGCCGGGCGATCTGGACTGGCTGATCATCCGCGAGAATTCCGAGGGCGAGTATGCCGGCAATGGCGGGCGGACCCACAAGGGCATGCCGGAGGAGGTCGCCACCGAAGTCGCC
>JANXSA010000528.1 GCA_025352915.1 Rhodospirillales bacterium
GTAACCTCGCTGTAAGCATTGTGAGCTAGGTTACACCCCTCAACGCCCGACACCGCCCCGATATCCACTGGGCGAACAGGGCTGAGGGGCAGGAGATCCCGCCATGACCGCCATCGTGACGACCCTGCGCGCCACCGTCGCGGACCGTCGAGCCGGAACCGCCACCGAATACGCCCTCATGGCGGGCATCCTGGCCGTGAGCCTCGCCCCGGCCTTCGCCGGCCTGCTCGGCAAGCTGAACATCACTTTCAGCGGACTGAACTTCTAGCCGTATGGTCCGTTGCTGAGCGTGCGCCGCACCGCGTCCTGCCATCCCGCATACTTCGCCGCCCGCACTGCCGCAGGCATCGCCGGCGAAAACCTGCGTTGCAGCGCCCAACCGCGCGCGAATTCCGCAGGCTCCGGGCACACCCCGGCGGCCAACCCCGCCAGGTAGCCGGCCCCCAGCGCGGTGGTCTCCAGCACCACCGGCCGGTCCACCGGGGCGTCCAGCATGTCGGCCAGGAACTGCATCGTCCAATCCGACGCCACCATCCCGCCATCCACCCGCAGCACCGTGTCCGCCGAACCCTGCCAATCCCCTCCCTGCCAGTCCCCCCGCATCGCCTCGATCAGGTCGCGCGTCTGGTACGCCACACTCTCCAGCGCCGCGCGCGCGAACTCGGCCGGCCCGGAATTACGCACCAGCCCGAACATCGCCCCGCGCGCCTCGGCGTCCCACCACGGTGCCCCCAGCCCGGTGAACGCCGGCACCAGATAACCCTGCTGGGCCGGGTCCGCGGCCGCCGCCAACCCCCCCGCTTCCGCCGCCGCACCGATCACCCCAAGCCCGTCGCGCAGCCACTGCACCGCCGCCCCGGCCACGAAGATCGCTCCCTCCAGCGCGTAGGTCCGCCGGCCATCCAACTGCGCCGCCACCGTCGTCAGCATCCGCTTGCCGGACACCACCGGCGTATCCCCGGTATGCAGCAACAGGAAGCACCCGGTGCCATAGGTCGACTTGGCCATCCCCGGTTCAAAACACGCCTGCCCGATCATCGCCGCCTGCTGGTCCCCGGCAATCCCGGCAATCGGGATCGATCCGCCCAACATCCCGGTCGTCCCGAACACCCCGGCACAGTCGCACACCTCCGGCAGCATCGCGGCCGGCACCCCAAACAGCGCCAGCATCGCCGGGTCCCAGGCGCCGGCACGGATGTCGTACAGCATCGTCCGGCTGGCGTTGGTGGCATCCGTCCGGTGCACCCGCCCCTCGGTCAGCCGCCACAACAGCCAGGTATCGACAGTCCCGAACGCCAGCCGCCCGGCCTCGGCATCCGCCCGCGCGCCCGGCACATTATCCAGGATCCAGGCGATCTTGGTGGCGCTGAAATAAGGGTCCAGCAACAGCCCGGTGCTGGCCGACACCGCCGCCTCATGCCCCGCCGCGCGCAGGCTGGCACACATCGGCGCCGTCCGCCGGTCCTGCCAGACGATCGCCCGATGCACCGGCCGCGCGGTCACGCGGTCCCACACCAGCGTCGTCTCGCGCTGGTTGGTGATCCCGATCCCGGCCACATCGGCGGGCGTCGCCCCTGCCATCGCCATCGCCTCGCGCAGCACCGCCAGCGAATCGGCAAACAAATCCTCCGGCTCGTGCTCGACCCAGCCGCTATCCGGAAAATGCTGCGCCAGCTCCCGCCGTGCCGTCGCCACCGGCGCCAGGCTCGGCGCGCGAAAGGCAATGCACCGCGTCGAAGTGGTGCCCTGGTCGAGGGCGAGGATCACGTCCTTGGACATCGTTTTCCCCATCGCAAGCAAGGAAGGTCTTCTTTTTGTGAACAAAAAGAAGCAAAAAAACTTTATCCATAAGACAAGCGGATAAAAGTTTTTTGGTTCTTTTTTTCAAAAAAGAACATGCTTCCCTGTCCCTTGGATCGCCGCCCAGACCCGCTCCGGCGTCGCCGGCATGTCGATATGGGTCACCCCGTATTCACCCAGCGCATCCACCAGCGCGTTCATCACCGACGGCAGCGCGCCCGCGCACCCGGCCTCGCCGCATCCCTTGGCGCCCAGCCCGTTGGTCCTGGCCGGCACCGGATGGCTGACGAAGCCGAAGCTCGGCACATCGGCGGCATGCGGGATCGCGTAGTCCATATACGACCCGCTCAGCAGTTGCCCGTCCTCGCTATAGACCATCGCCTCGCCCAGCGCCTGGCCAATCCCCTGCACGATCCCGCCATGCGCCTGCCCCTCCACCATCAGCGGATTGAGCAAGGTGCCGAAATCATTGACCGTGCTGTATTTCACCACCTCGGCCACCCCGGTCTCGGGATCGACCTCGACCTCGGCGATGTGACACCCGTTCGGAAACGCGCTCGGCACGCCCGGCACCACCATGGCCACATCCAGCGTCCGCGGCACATCCTCCGGCAGCGTCAGCCCGCCGCGCAGCTTCGCCGCCAACTCCATGATCCCGATCCCGCGATCCGTCCCGGCGATCGAGAACCGACCGCGGGAAAACGCAACATCGACCGCCGCCGCCTCCAGCACATGCGCCGCGATCTTCGTCCCCTTGGCGATCACTTCGTCGGAACTGACCGAAATCGCGTTGCTGCCGTTCATCGCCGAGCGCGACCCGCCAGTCCCGCCACCCGCCAGCATCTCGTCCGAATCCCCCTGCACCAGCCGCACCCGGTCGAACGGCACCCCGAGCTTGTCCACCAGAACCTGCGCAAACGGCGTCCAGTGCCCCTGGCCATAATCCAGCGTCCCGGAAATGATCGTCACCGTCCCGTCCGCCTCGAAGCGAATGCCGCCCATTTCGTTGTTCGCCGGCGCGGTCACCTCCAGATACTGCCCGATCCCCCGCCCGCGCAGCTTCCCGCGCGCCCGGCTCTCCGCCCGCCGGACAGCAAACCCGTCCCAATCCGCCGCCGCCAGCGCCCGGTCCAGTACCGCCGGAAAATCCCCGCTGTCATACTCCATCGTCGACGGCGCCTTGTACGGCATCATCCCCGGCAGGATATGGTTGCGCCGCCGCATCTCAATGGCGTCAAGCCCCATCTCGCGCGCCGCCGTCTCGATCAACCGCTCCATGTAGTAGTTCGCTTCCGGCCGCCCCGCCCCGCGATAGGCCCCCACCGGCGTGGTATTCGTCACCACGCATTTCACCGACACCGACAGCGCCGGCGTCCGATACACCCCGATGATGTTCTTCACGATATTCATCGTCGGCGGCTGCGTCGTCGAATTGGACAGCACCGCGCCGAGATTCCCATACCCCGTCACCCGCAGCGCCAGGAAATTCCCCGCCGCATCCAGCGCCAGTTCCTGCACATGCTCATGCCCCCGCCCATGGCTATCCGACAAGAACGAGTCCGACCGCTCATCGGTCCACTTCACCGCCCGCCCCAACAGCTTCGCCGCATACAGCGCACAGATATATTCCGGATAGACCTGCGACTTCATCCCGAACGACCCGCCGACATTGCCGGTCAAAATCCGAATTTGCTCGGCCGCCACCCCCAGCACGTTTCGAAGATTGTTCCGCAGCCCGAACACCCCCTGGCACCCGACCCGCAGCACATACCGCCCCCCCCCGCTTGCACTGGGCTCGGCGTCAAACTCCGCCAGCGCCGACCGCGGCTCCATCGCGCAAACCACAATCCGCGAATTGGCAATCTTCATCCGCGTCACATGTGCCGCCCGCGCAAACGCCGCCTCCACCGCCGCATGGTCGCCAAACTTGAAGTCCAGAATCACATTGCCTGGCGCCTCGTCATACAAAACCGGCGCCCCCGCCGCCGCCGCCGCCATCGCCGTGGTCACCGCCGGCAACATCTCGATATCGGCAAACACCGCCTCCGCCGCGTCCTTGGCCTGCTGCGCCGTCTCCGCCACCACGAACGCCACGGGCTCCCCGGCATACCGCACCCGCCCCGTCGCCAGCGCCATCTGCACCGGCTTGGGGATCGGCCGGTCATCGAAATTCTTGCCGATGACATTGGCGTTCATCGGCCTGATCCCCGCCGCCACCAAATCCTGCGCCAGCACCACCGCCAGCACCCCCGGCATCCCCGCCGCCGCCGCCGTCTCAACCGCCCGCAGCACCCCATGCGCCACCCGGCTGCGCACCACCACGCCATAGACCTGGCCCGGCAAGTTCATGTCGTCGGTATACCGCCCCTCGCCGCGCAACAGCACCGGGTCCTCCAGCCGCGACACCGGTTGGCCCACGGCGTAGCGCCCCAAACCTGGTGCATTCGGCTCCAGCATATCGGGGACGAGGCGGGAGGGGGGGACAGCGACGTTCATGCGACAGGCTCCTGGGGCACGGTCAGAGCCCCAAGGTGGCCGTGCTTCCATGGATGCGCAACCTTCCCCAAGGGCAATGCGCCTCCGTCAGCCCGCGCGCCCGTCCGTTGCTCGGGTAAAGCACCTGGCCGCGGCGCGCGGCGGACCGGCATCAACGCGGCTGGGAAATCTCCACGACCTTGCCGTCGCGCAACCGGTAATGGAAGGCCGCCGAGGTGGGCCTGGACCACAAATCCTTGTCCTTCAACTCGCGCTGGAATGTCGGGACCGCGACGGTGACCACCGCGGCGTAGGCGCCATCACCCAGCAGCGCGCTGTTCGCCGAGTAGTGCAGCCCGCTGCTGCCCCACATCGGCGGCAGCGCCAGTGTCATGGTCCGGCCGTTGTCACGATTGGTGGCGGTGAAGACCACCTCGGCATAGGGAATTCGGGTCTTGGAGCGCGGGTCCGTCAGCTTGAACTCGACGTGAAAGCGTTCGTCGGCAGCGGGCTGGTGCGCGCCCCAGGTGGGCGGACTCCCCATCTGCATCCACATCGCCTCGGACCCCTCGATCTCGAGCTGGAAGCCCATCCCGCCGGTCGTCGCCTTGCCGATCAGCACGGCGCCTTTCCCCGGGTCCGCGGCTTGCTGAAGCTGCTTCATCCTGGGTTCGGGTGTCTGGGCGCCGGCCGCAACGCTCGCCAGTGCCAGTCCAGCAAATAGAACGCAGAAGATCGGCTTCATCGGAGACTCCCATTTTGTTGCCACCGTCAGGTCGCACGGATCAGCCGCTCGCCCCACTCCGGCATTCTCTTGTGGTCGCTCCATATGGTCATGCGCGCCGAACAGGATCATTGATCCAGCGCAATCGAACAGCCAGAAACCGCCCGTAACGAGCGGCGCTCAGGGCCGCCGCTTCCACAGCGTGGAAACACCCGTCGGCTCATACCGCTCGCGCACCACTTCGACGAGCGCCGGTCCCAGCGCCTGCAAATCGGCGTCAAAATCGACCAGCGCCGGATGCACCCGCCCGCTGCGCAGGTCGGCCACCAGCGCTTCCACCATCGCCGCGGGAATGAAAGTCCGCACTTCCTGGTGTGGAAACCCGTAATGGAACGCCGGCCGCCGGAACGCCACGCCCGCCGACCACCCGGTCAGCACTGTGTCGGCCGCCGTCGTGTGGTGCAACACGTAGTCCAGCCTGGCGATGGTCGAGCGGTCCGGATGCCCAAGTGCCAACAGCGCATGGAACACCATGTATCCGACCACCAGAACCGGCAGCGCCGCGACCAGCCACGGCCGGGCGGCGCGCGACCAGCGTTCGGCCAGCCACCCCGCCGCGACGGCCGCCGCCATCGCGGCAAACGGCGCGGTCATGAACAGGTATTGCCGCTGGGCGATCGGCAGCACCACGAACCCCACCGCACTCGCCGCCACCATCAGCACTACGATGGTCCCCAGCCCGGTCTGCGGCCGCCGCCCCAGCCGCCGCGCCAGCAACAGCACCCCCAACCCCGCCAGCACCAGGAACATGGTGTCCTTGGCCAGCGCCAGCGCCAGCCAGCGCCACCCCTCGGCGGCAAACTCACGCGGCCACAGGATCACCAGCACCACATTGTGCTGGAAGAAATCCGCCAACGCCCCGCGCCGGGCAAACAGCCACAACACCGGCAGCACCGCGGCCACCACGCCGCCCAACGCCACCCCCGCAAATGCCAGGGTAAAGCCCCGCCCATGCCGCCGCCCGCCCAGAATGCCCAGCGCGATCGCCAGCCCAATAACCGCGAAAATCCCCTTCTGCGACGCCATCAGCGTGCCGCCAGCCGCCAACCCGGTCACCAGCGCCCAGGCCAGCCGCTCCTCGGTCGTCGGCGCCTCGCACAGCCCGCGCGCCACCCCATAGGCGGCCACCACCAGCAACAGCGCCGCCAGCGAGTCCGGCCGCACCTCGATGCCCTTCTCCAGCACGAAGCTGCAACTGAGGAACAGCGCCAGCGCCATCGTCGCCGTGCCTCGCCCCGCCGCCCGCCGGGTCATCCCGAACACCACCGCCCCGGTCAACGCGGTGAACAGCGTGCACAGCACCCGCAACCCGAACGGCGCCACCAGCATCACGCCGGGCCCGGTGTCGCGGATCATGTCGAAATACGGCGCCGCCAACAGGTGAAAGGCCGGCGTATGATGCTCGAAAAAATCGCGGTACGGCGTCCGCCCCTGGCTTAACAGCCAGGTGAACTGCAAATGCTCGAACTCGTCGGGGTCCCAGGCGCGGTAGAAGCACAGGAACAGCGCGAATACGCCAAACGCCACGCACGCGGCCATCAATGGGCGTCGGTGTCGGTCGAGCGCGGTCTGCCGGTCGTACTGCATCCATCATCCCGCGCGGGGGCCGTCCTGGACCCGCGCGCATTGCTCCGGCCCGCTCTTCGGACCGCACAGCCTGGATAGAGCCTCGTCCGCCGGAAGGGAATGCCGATCGCCGAAATGGTCAGGTGACGGTAACCCGCAGCCGCCCGGCGTCGCGCCCGGCGAGCGCTACACGCAGGGTGCCATCCGGTGCCCGCTCGGCCTGCACCAGGAACGCCGGCGGCACCGGGCTGGGCGCCGGTTGCGAAAACACCCTGGTGGACGAAGCCGTCCCGCCCGGCAATACCGTCACCCGCTCGCGCTGCCGCGCGGCCCGCCGCCACAGCCGCATCCCGACCAGCAGCAGCACCGCCTCCAGCGCCAGCCCGCCAGCCTGCGCCAGTGGCAACTGCACCGGTGGCAACTGCACCGGTGGCAACGCGGGATACCGGCTCCCCGCCAGCGGCAACAGGCACGCCAGCATCAGCACCGCCAGCGCCGCCAACAGCGCCCGCCCGTCACCCAACGCCCCCACCAACACCAGCGCCAGGAAGGGCAGGGCGATCATGACCGCCTCCGGCAGGCTGCCCCGCCCCGCCCCCAGCAACAGCTCGGCCGCCACCGCCAGGCCGAGCCCAAGCATCAGCCGCCCGCGCCCGCGCCGCCGGCTGCCCGCGGTCGCGGCGATCGCCACGCCAATCCCCATCAGCGTGACCAGCTCCCAGCCCATTCCGCCGCGCGCGGCCAGCCCGCCCAGCACCGCCGGCGCCAGCCACAAAAGCCACAGGATCGAGGTCCGCGCAGCGTCGCGCAGCGTCTGCACGGCGGCTGGCGGGTGGTCGAATTCGGGCGAGGGATGCATGTGCTGGCCTGGACGCGCCGCACGCGCGGGGCCAGACCCCGCACCGCCGGCAGACATCGCGCGGGCATCCTGCCGGCCGGCCCACTTAAACACCCCGGGATTAACGCCGCGTTGCGCCCCACCGCCTCAACGCAACCCCGGCCAATACCGCCACCCCAACCCCGCCATCACGCCAAACACCGGCAGCACCAGCCAAACCACCCCGGCCCAACCCGCCACCCCCCAGGCCAGCGCCGGCACCACGCCCCCCAGCGCGCCGCCGACATAATATGTCGTCACATACATCCCCACCGCCGCCGACCGCCCGTGGCTGACCGTCACCCCGATCAACCCCAGGGACAGCGTCTGCACCACCAGCAACCCGCCCGACAGCATCGCCAGCCCCACCACCACCGCCGCCAGCACCGGCACCAGCGTCAGCCCCAGCCCCGCCGCCGCCAGCCCCAGCACCATCAGCAAGGTCGCCCGCCGCCCGAACCGTATCGCCAGCCGCGTCGCCAGCGCCGTCGTCGCCGCCCCCACCAGGTAGACCGCGAAAACGCCCCCCATCACCGCCGGGCTCAACAGGAATGGCGGACCAGAAAGATAAATATTCACAAACGTATAAACAGCGACATTGCTGAACAACATGAGAAACCCCATGCCGCACGTCGCCATCAGCCGCGCATTGCCCAGGTGATCGCGCCAGGTCGCCAACTGCGCCCGCACCCCGCCGCGCTGCGCCCGGAATCGCTGTTCGCCCGGCAACAGCACCGCGATCGCCACCCCGGCCACCAGGGTGAACACCCCGATCGCCACGAACCCCGCCCGCCAGCCGCCGATCTCCGCCGCGATCCCGGCCACGAACCGCCCGCCAAACCCGCCCAGGATGGTGCCGATCCCATAGATCCCGGCCAGACGAATGCTGTCCGCCCCGTCGGTCTCCTCGCCGATATAGGCCACCGTCACGGTAAAAATGAACGGCAGCGCCAGCCCCTGCAAAAACCGCCAGGCCAGCATCGCCTCCAGGCTCTGCGACCCCGCCACCAGCAAGGTCGGCACCGACAACAACATGCAGGCCGCAGCAATCAGCCGCTTGCGCCCCACCCGATCCGAAATCGCCCCGGCAAACGGCGCCACCACCGCAACCGCCACCAGCGATGCGGTGATGGTCAGCCCGGTATCCGCCACATCCACCCCAAACGCCGCGGCAATCAACGGCAGGATCGCCTGCGGCGTATACAGGTTGAGGAACGTCGCGAACCCCGCCAGGACAATCGCCGCCCGCCGCCTCCCGCTCACCGCCCCCCACTCACCGCCGGGCCGGCATGGTCAGGATCGGCCCGCACGCCGCCGGCACCATCGGCTTGCGGCGCACCACCGGCCCCGCCGGCTTCTCCGGCGGCGCATCCAGCCGGTCGAACCACCATTGCAGCGAGGCATCGCAGCCATCCCCGGCCGGGATCGGCGGCAATTCACCGCACTCCGCCTGCCCGGCCGGACAGCGGAAATGAATGTGCATATGCGCCGAATGCGCGTACCACGGCCGCACCCGCACCAACCACCCCCGCTCCCCCGCCGGCACCTCCAGGCAAAGCTGCCGTTTGATCGCCGCATTCACCAGCACCCGGTCCACCCCCGGCAACCCCGCCGCAAGCCGCAACAGCGTCACATGCTCCGCCCGCCAGCGCGCCAAATCCACCCCGCGCTGATCCGCCCGCACCAGGCTCGGCAACTCCATGGCATCCCGCGCCGCCGCACTCAACGCCGGCCGCTTGCCCGAGATATCAAGATACACATCCGCATCCAGCCCCACCTGATGACTGACATGCCCGCCCGCCAACGGCCCGCCCCGCGGCCCCGACAGGTCGTTCATATACAAATCCGGCAACCCCGCCGCCCGCGCCCACTCCCCCAGCAGCAACAACGCCGAAATCACCTCGGGATGCCCCCAGAACGACGACCGGCTCGCCCGCACCGTCTGCAACCCCGGCGCCGCATCCGGCAAACGCTGTGCGCCTGCAATACACCCCGGCCCCGGCCCGCCCACAATCCGCACCGGCCCCGGCGCCGGTCCAGGTGCCACCACCGGCACCGGAATCATCGCCGGCCCCTGCGCGTAAGCCGGCCCCTGCGCGTAAGTCGGCAGCGCCCACACCAGCGCGGCCAGCAACCACCTCACGGCAAATGCGGCGGCGCCGCGATCGACAAATACGCCAGCCGCTTGACCTCCTTGCGCCCGCGCGACACCGAATCCAGCACCAGCCCGCACGCAAACGACAGCGCCGCAATCAGCCCCAACCCCATCGCCAGCACCGCCGTCGGCAACCGCGGCACCAGCCCCGTCCGCAGGAACTCGCCCACCACCGGCACCCCCAACAGGATCGCCAACGCCA